>CAMYJP010000011.1 GCA_947258675.1 uncultured Desulfobulbaceae bacterium
GGCAGTATTTCGAAAACCGCTTCCGATCATTTAGCTATTCCTTAACGCTTCCGCCTGCTGCCTCAATTTTCTGTTTGGCAACAGCGCTTACTTTACCGACAGAAACGGTTAGAGCTTTGGTTATCTCTCCATTGGCCAGCACTTTTACCAGCGAATCCTGCTTACTGATAATCCCAGCGGCAATAAGCTTTTCACGATCTATTTCATCCCCGGCATCAAAAGAATCGAGCGCAGCCAGGCTGACAATGGCATATTCTTTCCTGAAAATATTGTTAAAGCCTCTTTTAGGCAACCTGCGCTGCAAAGGCATCTGTCCACCCTCAAAACCAGGCCTTGTCCCATACCCGGACCGCGATTTAGAGCCTTTGTGCCCACGGGTCGCCGTTTTTCCTCGCCCAGACCCCTGACCGCGTCCTACTCTTTTTCTTTCCCTTGAAGAAGCAGGCTTTGGTGACAAATTATTTAAGGATAGCATATAACTATTCCTCCTCTACCATAACCAGATGGTTAACTTTTTTTAGCATTCCCCTAATTTCAGGAGTGTCCTTACGAATGACAGTTTTCTGATGTTTGGTCAGCCCCAGGCCGACTAAAGTAGCACGTATTTTTTTGGTACTGCCAATCATACTCTTAGTCAAGGTACACTTGATAGTATCAGCCATTTCTATACCTAGTTCATTTACTTTTTAGAATCACACACCCAACATGAAATCGACACTAAAATTCATTAGCCCGATAAATCGGTAAAAATTATCGGGCTGTCGTTTTAAGCGACTATTTCTTCCACAGTTTTATTACGCAAAGATGCTAACCGTTCTGCACTTGTCAAGTTGCGTAAGCCATTCAATGTCGCCTTTACGAGATTATGCGGGTTATGTGATCCGATGCATTTAGTCAAAACGTTCTGAACACCTGCGGCTTCGAGAACAGCACGCACAGCCCC
Organism: uncultured Desulfobulbaceae bacterium; assembly: GCA_947258675.1. Next base: position 944 of record CAMYJP010000011.1, read on the forward strand.
TCCGGCAATTACTCCGGTACCTGCACTGGCCGGTTTCAATAACACCAGCCCTGCTCCATATTTTCCTTTTATTTCATGAGGAATACTTGTTTCTGTAAGCGGCACGCTTCCCATGTCTTTTCGGGCCTTTTCCACACCCTTACGAATAGCTTCGGGCACCTGGTTCGCCTTCCCTAAACCATACCCTACCTTGCCTTTACCATCACCTATAACAACGATAGCACTGAAGCTGAATCGACGTCCACCTTTCACAACTTTTGCAACCCTGTTGATATGTACAATTTTTTCAATCAGGTCGCTTGCATCTCCATTTTTTTCGCGTCTAATTTCCGCCAACACACACCCCCGAACACTTTAAGAATTGGTAAGTAAAAAAGATTCTACAATATACGATTTCTAAAATTTTAATCCGCCCTCTCGAGCACCATCAGATAGGGCTTTTATCCGCCCATGATAAATATATCCTCCACGGTCAAAAACAACTGACTCGATTCCAGCTGCCTTTGCTTTTTCAGCAAGGACAACACCGACCTTCGCGGCCAGAGAACATTTTCCTTTTTCATCTGATCCCGACACATCTTTATGCAAAGATGATGCTGCAACCAGAGTATGCCCTTTGTTGTCATCTATTAATTGGGCATAGATATGTTTAGCACTTTTAAATACCCGCAATCTTGGTCTCTCCAAAGATCCTGATATTTTTTTTCTAATCCTTTTTACTCGCTTTCTGCGGGCAACAACAGAGGGATTTGTTTTAGCCATTGTATTTACCTGCTAATTCAATCTTTTAAATTAATAAATTCAACTAATCGGTGAGCCGTCTTGGGTGTTTCCTGTGATTATCTGAGAAAACTACACCCGAACTTTTAGCCTTTAACTCCTGACTTTCCAACTTTACGAACTATATGTTCGTCCTGGTATCGAATTCCTTTCCCTTTGTATGGTTCCGGTTTTCTGACCTCCCGAATACGGGCGGCTGTTAGTCCTAGCAGTTCTTTATCAATTGCTTCCAGAGTTATGGTATTTGTTTTATCTACTTCTGCTTTTACTCCGTTAGGTAAAATAAAAGCAACCGGATTGGAATACCCTACGTTGAGAGTTAATGTGGAACCAGCAACGTCCGCTTTGTATCCAACTCCTTCGATAACCAGTTTTTTAATAAACCCATCACCTACCCCAACAACCATATTGTTTACCAGAGATCGGGTCAAACCTTTCATTGCCATGCTCTTCTTGCTTTCATCATTTGTAGAAAGCTCCAGAACATTATTCTTCTGTTTTAATGAAACTTCGTCACAAATATCTCTTTCGAGAACACCTTTTGGGCCAGTGACCTTAACATGCAGACCTTTTATCTCAACCTTAATTCCTTTGGGTACTGGAATCGGTTTATTGCCTATTCTTGACATAGGTTCCTCCCCTCACTATCGAGTCACTCATAACTATAAATAAATATGAAAAATCAGATGGAATATGACCGGTTACCAGACATTACAAAGAATTTCTCCGCCAACTCCGAGTTTTCTGGCATTTCTATCTGTAATAATTCCTTTTGAAGTTGATAGAATTGCAGTGCCCAACCCGCTCATTACCTTGGGGATATTATCCGATTTCACATAAATTCTTAATCCGGGCTTACTCACTCGTTTTAATCCAGAGATAACTTTTTCCTGATTTGGACCATATTTGAGATCAATTCTCAGCGTTCCTTGGGTTTTATCCTGCAGAACCTGATAGTCTCTTATATACCCTTCCTCTTTGAGGACCTTTGCCAAACCGACTTTCATATTAGATAATGGTACATCAACGCTCTTGAACTGTACCATGCCGGCATTTCTGATCCTGGTCAACATGTCAGCCAGGGGATCACTCATCGACATTTAGCCTGTACTCCTTACCTGATTTTTTTTTCATATGATGATTTAATAAGCCTTTTCTTTTGATCATTGGAGTATTTGTCCATCCGACCAAAATACTTTCATGCCACTAAAAAGCATATTACCAGCTTGATTTGGTTACGCCAGTAATCTCACCGCGCAATGCCAGGCCTCTGAAACAGAGCCGGCATATACCGAATTTCCGTAAAAAAGCCCTTGGTCTTCCACATAAAGGGCATCGGTTATAAGCGCGAACATTAAACTTTGGTTTCCGCTTACTTTTTGCAATTAATGATTTTTTAGCCAACTTATCCTCCGAGGATCTTTTTAATACTTAATATTATTATTTTCTAAATGGCATTCCCATGAGATGCAATAAGTACTTGGCTTCTTCGTCCGTATTGGCCGAAGTTGCGATGGAAATATTCAGCCCTCTGATTTTATCCACTTTGTCATAATCTATCTCAGTAAAGATGATATGTTCTTTGATTCCCATTGAAAAATTTCCACGACCATCGAACATTTTCGGAGACAGACCGCGAAAATCTCTAACTCTTGGAAGAGCAATGTGCACAAGTTTGCTGAAGAAATCATACATACGATCTTTACGTAAGGTTACTCTGCAACCTATTGGCATTCCCTGGCGCAGTTTGAATGTTGCGATAGATTTTTTTGCACGAGTAACAACCGCTCTCTGACCACTGATAGTAGTAAGCTCTTCGGCAGCGGTATCAGCTATTTTCGGAGTTTGAACTGCCTCGCCGAGCCCCATATTCAGAACTACCTTTACTATCTTGGGAACTTCCATGATATTTATATACCCAAACTTATTCATTAGTTCAGGTACACATTCCTGCTGGTAATAATCTTTTAAACTTGCCATTTATCGTCTCCCGTAATCGCCCCAGCCACATCAGGCTTTCGCCGGCTCAATACTTTCACTACATTTTTTACATATTCGAACTTTCGAACCGTCTTCCAATACTTTTTTGCCAATCCTGACAGTTTTAGTGCACTTAGGGCAAACTAATAACAAATTGGAAACATGTATCGGAGCTTCTTTTTCAACAATCTGACCCTGTTGATTTGACGCAGTTGGTTTCGTATGCCTTTTTATCATATTGGCACGTTCAACAACGGCTTTATCTGTGTTTTTAATAAGCCTAATAATCTTGCCTACCCGGCCTTTGTCTTTACCGGTAATTATTTCAACCTGATCATTAATTTTAAGATAATTATATTTTCTCTGCATACTATCTGCCTCCCACTTGAACACCCATTGCTATCAAGTTAAACCTTTATAGAACTTCTGGGGCCAGTGAAATTATTTTCATATATCCCATTGCCCGTAATTCCCTCGCGACCGGACCAAAAATTCTAGTGCCAACAGGTTCGCCGCTATCACTTATCAGTATTGCCCCATTGTCGTCGAACTTAACGGAGGTGCCGTCCATCCGGCGTGTCTCCTTGGCAGTTCTGACTACAATGGCGCGCATAACGTCACCCTTTTTTACTTTTGCATGCGGGATTGCCTCTTTTACCGCTACTACAATAATGTCCCCGACATGGGCGTATCTGCGCCTGGTACCGCCAAGCACACGTATGCATAGTGCTTTTTTTGCACCGGAATTATCAGCTACTTTAACTATAGTTTCAGTCTGAATCATAATATCACCAAACAGGTCGCTTGTTATATGTCCTACATCAAAAAGGTCTTACGGTAATACCTTGAAAAATATGCAATCAGGTATATTGGACGAGTACATCACACTGCCCGTTGCATGATTGAACGGACCCGCCACCGCTTCCTTTTGCTTAAGGGGCGGCATTCCTCAATCATTACTAAGTCTCCTATATTACAGGAATTTTCAGGATCGTCAGCCATAAATTTAGCCCGTCGTCTCATAAATTTTCCGTAAAACTTATGACGAACAGTATTTTCAACCTGGACAATCACACTCTTGTCCATTTTGTTGCTAATTACTGAACCCACTATATTCTTTTTTGATTTTGTAATTGTATCCATATTGCCTTTCCAAATATTTTCCAGAAATTTGGCTAAACCAACAACGCAATGATCTAAGCTCGTTTTTCATTAAGAATTGTTTTAATGCGGGCAATGTCTTTACGCAGTACCTTTAGTTTCCCGGTATTATCAAGTTGACGTATACCGTTTTTAAATTTCAATCTAAAAAGCTCTTCTCGGAGATTTCGCGCTTTGGCATGCAGTTCATCGCTGCCCATCTCCCGAAAGTCTTTGGCTTTCATATGCTGGTTCTCCTCATTACAACCTTTGTGGCAAATGGCAGTTTATTACCAGCCAAGGTTAATGCCTTAATCGCCAATTTTTCATCAACCCCTGTCAGTTCATACAAAATCCTACCTGGTTTGACCACAGCCACCCACATTTCCGGACTGCCCTTTCCTTTTCCCATGCGTGTCTCTGCCGGTTTTTTTGTCACTGGTTTGTCTGGAAAAATCCGAATCCACATTTTGCCGCCACGTTTGACTGTCCTGTTTATTGCAATACGGGCAGCCTCTATCTGCTGTGCGGAGATTCGCCCGCATGAAACAGCTTTCAAACCATAGTCACCAAAACTAATGGAAGAACCACGGCCTGCTGTTCCGCGCATACGGCCTTTCATTTGTTTTCTATGTTTTATTTTTTTTGGACTTAACATTGTTTTCCTTTATTCTTACCCAGCCTGGTCTCATAAATTTTAGGGGTTTAGTAATTCAGTTATTATCTAGGATTATAGGGTAATGGCTAACAAATTCAACAGTTACCAGTAGAACTAAACCAGATAGGAAGTGCACTTTTGTTAGGCGATTATCTCCTCTGACTCCGGGAGGACTTCACCGTGAAATATCCAGACCTTAATGCCGATTATCCCATAAGTGGTTTTGGCTTCAGCCAATCCATAATCAATGTCTGCGCGCAGGGTATGTAGAGGTACTCTCCCTTCTCTGTACCACTCTCTTCTGGCCATTTCGGCTCCACCCAATCGACCGGAACAGGAAATTTTAATACCTTTGACTCCAAACCGCAATGCGGTATTTACCGCCTTTTTCATCGCTCTTCTAAATGCTACACGCCTTTCTAATTGCATGGCTACATTTTCGGCTACGAGCTGCGCATTGGCCTCCGGCCTTCTTACTTCTTGAATATCAAGAATACACTCCCTGCTGGTGACTTTGTCCAGTTCCTGTTTCAAGGCTTCGATTTCAACACCTTTTTTGCCAATAACAATACCAGGTCTTGCCGTATGAAGCTTTACCCTGACTTTTTCTCCTGTACGCTCAAGAGTAATCTTAGAAATCCCAGCATGAAAAAGTCTCTGTTTAAGATATTTTTTTATTTTTTGGTCTTCCAAAAAATTATTTGAATATCCTTTATCAGCGAACCATATTGATTCCCATGTCCTGGTAATATTAAGCCGCAAACCGATAGGATTAACTTTCTGCCCCAAAATTTCCCTCCATCTCTTGTATTAGATGCCTAAACATGAATATTGATAAATCTCTACTGTTCATCCAAAACTACAGTAATATGACTTGTTCTTTTTAAAATCCGATTTGCACGCCCCATGGCTCGAGGTCTCATTCTTTTTAATGTTGACCCGCCGTCGATGAAGATAGTTTTAACATAGAGTGTATCCACATCAATGGCCTCATTTTGACTTGCATTGGCAACAGCTGATTCGATAACCTTACGTAAAATTCTAGCCCCTTTTTTAGGCATGAATCGTAATGTGTTGATAGCTTTTTCAACCTCCTGCCCTCTGACGACATCTGCAACCAGTCGCGCCTTTTGGGGGGAAATGCGTATATGTCGGCCTACCGCCTTCGATTCCATGGCGAAACTCCTTCTAGATACAACCTTTTATTATTTCTTTCCTTTCCTGTCCCCTGCATGCCCGTAAAATGTGCGGGTTGGGGAGAATTCACCTAATTTATGCCCGACCATGTTCTCAGTGACAAAAACCGGGATAAATTTTTTGCCGTTATGTACTGCAAACGTGAGACCTATCATATCAGGTACAATATCAGAACGACGAGACCAGGTTTTAATGACCTTCCTTGAGGAAGTTTCTTTGGCCTTCAAAACCTTTTTCATTAAATGGTCATCAATAAATGGACCTTTTTTAACCGATCGAGACAATGGAATTACCCCCTCTGACTATGACCTTTTCTTAACTATATCTTTATCAGATCTTTTCTTACGCCTAGTTTTAAAACCTTTTGTGGGAACACCCCAAGGTGAACAAGGGTGCCTGCCACCCGAACTTTTACCTTCACCACCACCCATTGGGTGATCAACGGGGTTCATTGCAACACCCCGCACTTTAGGCCTCCTGCCAAGCCAACGAGTTCTCCCGGCTTTACCGAGCTTCTGGCTCTCATGCTCGGTGTTTCCGATTTGCCCAATACATGCCCTGCATTTCTTATGGAAGCGCCGAACTTCTCCTGAAGGTAATTTAACAAGAACATAATCCCCTTCTTTAGCCATCAGCTGTGCTGATGCTCCAGCACTTCTGACGAGCTGAGCACCTTTTTCTATCCGCATTTCAATATTGTGTATGATAGTACCTAAAGGGATATTTCCCATGGACATGCAGTTGCCGACCTTGATATCTACTTTATCTCCTGACTCAACAATATCTCCGACTTTGATACCTACCGGTGACAGTATGTAACTCTTCTCACCGTCTAAATAATACAAAAGAGCTATATTTGCGGAACGATTAGGATCATATTCAATTGCTTTAACTTTCGCTGGGACATTAACTTTATTGCGTTTAAAATCAATTACCCGATATTTTCGTTTATGGCCTCCGCCAATATGCCTGGAAGTCATACGGCCATAATTGTTGCGACCGCCACTTTTCGATAAAGAACGTACTAAACTTTTTTCCGGTCTTTTTTTAGATAATTCGGCATTAACTACCGAGACATGGTTTCGTTTACCAGGTGATGTAGGTTTATATGTTTTAATAGCCATTTAGAACACCAATAGTTTTATTCAGTCATTAAATTTAGCTGCACTCAGAATTTCTTTCTACCTATCACGTGCTATTTAATGATTACAATTCTTCAAGAAAGTTAATTTTACCTTCAGTCAGAGTAATAATTGCTTTTTTCCAATCTGAAGTATATCCAATGTGCCTGCCTAAACGTTTTTGTTTGCGATGCACCTTGACGGTATGTACCTTTCCGACCTTTACGTTGAAGATCTTTTCCACGGCGTCCTTGATTTGAATTTTGTTGGCCTTGGAATCAACCTTGATCACCACTTTCCCATGACTCTCCTGGAGTTGGTCTCCTTTTTCAGTCAGGTGGGCACTTTTAATAATGCCGTACAAATCGCTCATGACAACAACCTCTTTTCCAATTGGTCAATACAGGATTTTACAAGCACAAGTCGATGGTGTAGTAAAACATCATATACATTTAACCCTGCACTCTGGATAACTTTGACACCCTGTATGTTTCTTGCCGATTTTTCCAGGACTTCATCTGCCTCCGGAATCACGACAAGCATATTATCCACCTGCAAATTTTGCATAATGTTCTTGAATTTTTTTGTCTTAATTTCATCAAGCTGCAAAGCATCAAGAACCAAAAGTCGCTCTTCAGAAAATCTTGAGCTAATTGCCATGCGAAGTCCAAGTTTTCTTACTTTTTTTGGTAACTTATAGCCATAATCTCTTGGCCTTGGACCAAATGTGGTACCGCCACCACGCCATATCGGTGAACGCCTGCTGCCAGCCCGAGCGCGGCCGGTTCCTTTCTGGCGCCATGGCTTTGTGTTTGCTCCGCGCACCTCTGATCTGGTTTTGGTGCAGGCAGATCCTGCTCGACGATTAGCTAATTGCATTTTGACAACGTCATGCAGAATGTGTGGTTTCACCTTTACGCAAAACAATGAGTCGTCTAAATCAACTTCTCCGACTTTTTCATTTTCGGTATTAATTACATCTGTTACAGCCATTATTGTGATCTCCTGGGTCATCACCCTGATCGGGATGATCCGTTATTTGGTAAATATCTGCAGCAAATCTTTGCCGGAACCGGGAACAGCGCCTGTGACCAGCATTACATTCTTATCAGATCGGATATCAACAACCGTTAAATTTTTCTTGGTAATCAAATTCGTTCCCATATGACCAGGCATCTTCTTACCTTTGATGACGCGACTCGGCCAAGCACTGCATCCTATAGATCCGGGACGCCTGTGAAACATGGAGCCATGGGTTTTTCTGCCACCATGGAATCCATGCCGTTTAATTACTCCCTGGAAACCGCGGCCTTTCACTTTTCCGCTGATGTCAACCAGATCACCAACCTTAAAAATTTCCTCCAGAGTGATATCCTGGCCAACCTTATATTCATCAGGATCATTTACCCGAAACTCTTTCATAAAGTAATAACTACCCTTGCCTGCAGCCTTGCAGTGGCCGTTGATGGCTTTGTTTGACCTGGATTCTTTTTTGGATTTAAAGCCTACCTGTACAGCATTATATCCTTCTTTATCCAAAGTCTTAACCTGCAAGACAACACAGGGGCCCACTTCCAGTACCGTTATTGGCAGAGCCTTTCCTTCTTCAGAGTATACCCGGGTCATACCTATTTTTTTTCCAAGTAATCCCATTGTTTTCGGCATGTTGTAACCTGCTGTCTCAAATAATTTTTATCACTACCACATTACCTTTCGCTTCTAAATATCAATAATTAGAAGTTAAAAAGCGATAACCGGAAGTGAACTTTCAATAGTATCCCAACTAGTTGCTTTTCTAGGGCAATTTGATTTCAACATCAACACCGGCAGAGAGTTCGAGTTTCATAAGTGAATCGATGGTCTGCTGAGTTGGTTCTAAAATATCGAGAAGCCTCCTGTGGGTTCTCATTTCAAATTGCTCTCTTGACTTCTTGTCCACATGCGGGGACCGCAGAACACAATATTTGTTGATAGTTGTTGGCATGGGTATCGGCCCAGCAACTGTGGCACCGGTACGCTTAGCAGTTTCAACAATCTCCTTGGTGGAAATATCAAGGAGTTTGTGATCATAGGCCTTAAGCTTTATTCTAATTTTATCAGTAGTTACCATAATTTATATACAACCTATTCAATTATTTCGCTGATAACCCCAGCACCTACCGTACGGCCGCCTTCTCGAATCGCAAATCGCAACTCCTTCTCCATGGCGATAGGGGTAATCAATACGCCCTCAATAGTAACGTTATCGCCCGGCATTACCATCTCAACTCCTTCCGGTAACGTTACTACTCCTGTCACGTCTGTGGTTCGAAAATAAAACTGCGGACGATATCCATTGAAAAAAGGCGTGTGACGACCACCCTCTTCCTTGGTTAATATGTAACACTCCGCCTTAAACTTCGTATGCGGAGTGATGCTACCTGGCTTCGCCAATACCTGACCACGCTCTATCTCCTCACGCTTAACGCCGCGAAGCAACGCGCCAATGTTGTCCCCAGCACGACCCTCATCAAGAAGCTTACGAAACATCTCGACTCCGGTTACTGTCGTCTTCTGCGTCTCCTTGATGCCTACTATCTCTACCTCTTCACCTACCTTAACTATACCACGCTCAACTCGACCAGTGGCGACCGTACCACGACCTGAAATCGAAAATACATCCTCAACAGGCATCAAAAATGGCTTGTCTACATCGCGCTCAGGCTCAGGAATATAACTGTCAACGGCAGCCATCAACTCAAATATACATTTGGACGCTTCCTCATCACCGGAATTCTCCAACGCCTGCAATGCACTACCCTGGATGATCGGAATATCGTCGCCGGGAAATTCATACTTGTCCAACAACTCTCGAAGCTCCATATCAACCAGCTCAATCAACTCAGGATCATCTACCATGTCGCACTTATTTAAAAATACTACTATCGCCGGCACGCCTACCTGACGTGCAAGCAATATATGCTCGCGGGTCTGAGGCATGGGGCCATCGTCGGCGCCAACTACCAGAATAGCGCCGTCCATCTGCGCTGCACCCGTTATCATGTTCTTGATGTAATCCGCATGACCTGGACAATCAACGTGTGCATAATGACGATTATCCGTCTCATATTCAACATGGGCGGTGGCTATCGTTATTCCACGTTCCTTCTCTTCAGGTGCCTTGTCTATATCACTGAAAGCCGTAAACTCCGCCTGACCCTTCAATGACAATACCTTGGTTATGGCGGCTGTTAACGTCGTCTTACCATGATCAATATGACCTATTGTCCCTACGTTTACATGCGGTTTCGTACGCTCAAATTTTTCCTTGGCCATTTTTTCACCCCCGGTTAAATAAGAAGTAAACTCATTTTAATACTTAAATTCCCCTGATCTTATTTATTATCTTTTCAGCCAGATGATCAGGAACTCTTTCATAGGATGCAAACTGTAAAGTAAAAGTTGCTCTTCCCTGGGTTGCAGACCTCAAATCTGTTGAATATCCAAACATTTCCGCAAGCGGGACCTGAGCCTTAACAACCTGATACTCTTTTAAATTTTCAACACCAGTAACCTTGGCTCGCTTTGAATGGAGATCATTCATCACTTCACCAAGATAGTCCTCCGGTACACTAATTTCCAAATCCATAATTGGCTCAAGAAGCACAGGGTGTGCCTGAGCTGCTCCTTTTCGAAGTGCAATCGTTGCTGCAACTCCGAATGCCATTTCAGTTGATTCTTGCTGGTGATGCGACCCATCTACCAGACTCACCTTCAAATCTACCAGACGAGATCCTATAAGAGGTCCAGAATCCAGGCTGTCTGTAATCCCTCTTTTAATGGCATTAATAAACTCGCTGGGAACAAGATCTCCATTAACCCGGTTTTCAAAAATAAAACCCTTACCGCGATCAAGAGGCTCAAGGTCCAACCAAACATGTCCATATTGGCTTTTACCACTGGTCTGATGATCAAACTGGCCCTCCGCTCGAGCTGGACTACTAATCGTTTCCTGATATGCCACCTGTGGTTTGCCAACATTGGCTCCGACCTTAAAATCCCTGATTAATCGGTCAACGATAATCTCAAGGTGAAGTTCGCCCATACCGGAAATAATCGTCTGGCCGGTATCTTCATCACTCACCACATGGAAGGACGGATCCTCCCGCATAATCTTTTCTAAGCTTTCCGTCAGCTTTTCTTCATCAGCCTTACTTTTAGGCTCAATGGCGATACCGATTACCGGTTCTGGAAATTCCATCGTTTCTAGACGGATTGAATCCCCAGACTCACAGAGTGTATCACCAGTAGTTGTAAATCGTAAACCGACTACTGCGGCAATATCACCTGCTGAAACTGACTTTACTTCTTCCCGCTTGTTGGCGTGCATCTTCACAATCCTGCCAATCTTTTCTTTCTTTCTTTTAACAGGATTGTAGAGGTGACTGCCGACTTTCAATACGCCTGAATAAATTTTAATAAAGGCGAGGTTACCGACAAAAGGGTCGGACATCAGCTTAAAAGCAAGTCCACAGAACCTTTCTTTGTCGCTCGTCTTTCTGGTCTCAACCAAACCCTCATTATTCACACCCTCTACAGGGGGAATATCCAGAGGCGACGGCAAATAATCAATTATTGCTTTCAGTAACGGCTGAACACCTTTATTTTTGAAAGCACTCCCGCATAACACCGGGACACCCTGCTGATCAAGTGTAGCCTTCCTAATTGCCCTGATCATCGCAACAGATGAAACAGGCTGTTCTTCTAAAAATTTTTCCATGACCTCCTCATCGAAGTCGGCCAACTTCTCGAGGAGTGTCATACGGGCGGCCGTAGATTCTTCAGTGAATTCTTTTGGAATATCTTCTTCTATGACCCGCAATCCCTGGGTCTTCTCATCGAACAACAACATCTTTTCATCAATGAGATCGATAACACCCAGAAATTTTTCTTCACTGCCTACCGGTATTTGAATAGGCAGTGGGTTGGTGCCAAGCTTATCCCGCATCATATCAATGCAGCGCCAGTAATCAGCGCCGACACGGTCCATTTTGTTTACAAAAGCAATCCTTGGGATATGATAATGGTTAGCTTGTCGCCAAACAGTTTCTGATTGAGGTTCAACACCTCCTACAGCACAAAAAATGGCTATTGCGCCATCAAGCACCCGGAGACACCGTTCCACTTCCACAGTAAAATCGACATGCCCAGGTGTGTCTATTATATTAATTTTGTAATCTTGCCAGGTGCAGGTTGTTGTTGCGGATGTAATGGTTATACCGCGTTCCTGTTCCTGCTCCATCCAGTCCATGACAGCAGTGCCGTCGTGAACCTCGCCCATCTTATATGAACGACCTGTATAAAACAGAATCCTTTCAGTTGTCGTTGTTTTGCCAGCATCGATATGGGCCATGATGCCTATATTACGAAGTCTGGCAAGTGAGCCTTCGGATGCCACGGCGTTTTTCCTCAATTCTTTGACAATTTGGTTTGAAATTCTGTGAACACTACCAATTGTCCCAGAATTAACTCAAACAAAAAGGTGGCCTTTTGTAATCCATGACATCCTTTTTGTCAATCAGGAAAAAGCTCTCTATTCCGTGGTCGAAATTTATTTACCAGCGATAATGCGCAAAAGCCTTATTGGCTTCAGCCATACGATGGGTATCATCACGCTTCTTTACAGAACCGCCCCTATTGTTATAGGCATCAAGTAATTCGGCAGCCAATTTATCGGTCATCGATTTCCCGGATCTCTTCTTAGCAAAGTCGATAATCCATCTGATGGCTAAAGCATTTCTACGGTCAGGCCTAACTTCCACCGGCACCTGATATGTTGCTCCACCAACTCTTCTGGACTTCACCTCTACTTTGGGCCGGACCTTTTCCATGGCCTTATCAAATACGGCAAAAGGTTCTTCTTCTGATACTCGGTCTGCTACGATATCCATGGCACCGTAGAATATCTTCTGAGCTACCGTTTTCTTGCCTCTTTCCATGATACCGTTGATGAACTTCGACACCAGAACACTATTATATCTTGGATCAGCTGGATTTTGCCTCTTTTCGGCAATTTTCCGTCTTGGCATTTCCTTCTAACCTCCTAATACAACATCCCTTTCTTTAAACCCTAAATATCCAACTATCGCGGACGCTTGGCACCATATTTGGACCGACCCTGACGCCGATCGCTTACGCCCAAGGCATCTAGTGTTCCGCGAACAACATGATAACGAACACCTGGAAGATCCTTAACCCTGCCTCCTCGGATAAGAACAACTGAGTGTTCCTGAAGGTTATGACCAATACCAGGAATATACGAAGTAACTTCCATCCCATTGGTAAGCCGCACCCTGGCTACTTTACGCAGAGCCGAGTTAGGTTTTTTGGGGGTTGTTGTATAAACCCTGACGCATACACCTCTTTTTTGAGGTGATCCTTTTAGCGCAGGAGTGTTACTTCGTTTAACTATTTTCTTACGCCCCTGTCTGATTAGCTGATTAATGGTAGGCATTTATATTTTATCCTTTGAATCTCTAATTGCTTCCATTGAGCAATGATTTTTCGGCCGAAATTTCAAGCGTTGTTTAAGGTCCCGCAAAAAGGGTGAAAAATAGTCCAATCAATCTCGCTTGTCAAGAACAAACTAGCGGTCAATGAGGCATTTCCTGTTATTTATCCATGCGGTACTGATCAAGGCCCGTACCGGCGGGAACCAACCTCCCCATTATAACGTTTTCTTTCAAGCCGCTCAAAGTATCTACCCTGCCAGCCATAGCTGCATTGGTCAATACTTTGGTAGTTTCCTGGAATGATGCAGCCGAAATAAAGCTATCGGTACTCAATGATGCCTTTGTTACACCCAATAAAAGCGGTTCAGCCACTGCCGGTTGTTTCCCATCTTTAACAAGCTTTTCATTTTCGGCCCCAAAACGCCACCATTCTACCTGTTCTTGAAGCATAAAAGAAGAATCACCAACGTCAGTGATCTGTACACGCCGCAACATTTGGCGCACTATTACTTCAATATGTTTATCGTTGATCTTAACTCCCTGCAGTCTATAAACTTCCTGGATTTCGTTAACCAAAAAGCGGGCAAGTTCTTTTACCCCAAGGACTCTCAAAATATCATTAGGAATTGGCGAGCCGTCCATAAGAGGTTCACCGGCCTTTACATAATCACCCTCATGAACGCTCACGTGTTTGTTTTTCGGAATCAAGTAATCCTTAGATTCACCTACATCCGGAGTGATTATTACTCTTCTTTTTCCTTTTAAATCTTTACCAAATGAAACCCGCCCGTCTATTTCTGAAATTATTGCGAACTCTTTTGGCTTACGAACCTCAAACAATTCGGCAACACGCGGCAGACCACCAGTAATATCTTTTGTTTTTGTGGTCTCCCTTGGGATCTTGCCGACCACTGTTCCAGGTTCAATAACATCACCTTCGTTAACCGAAATAATAGAGCCCACCGGCAATGAATAACGGGCAAGAGAATTGCTATTCGGCAGCTTCAATGTCCGGCCGCGTTTATCCTTAATGGAGATCCTTGGAGTTAAATCACTCTTTCCTCTGGCTTGGGCAATAACTTTACTTGCCTTTCCGGTTACAGGATCAACTCTTTCCTGCATGGAGATACCCTCTTGGACATCACCATATTTGACAATACCACCTACTTCGCAGACAATGGGAATCGTGTAAGGATCCCAGTCGGCGATTATGGTACCTGGTTCGACAGTATCTCCTTCTTTTATCGAAAGCTGGGCACCATAATTAACGGGATACCGCTCCAGCTCCCGACCCTCCGGGCCGAGGATACAGATTTCTCCATTACGATTCATTACTACCATCTTGCCGAGAGTATTAATAACATAATGAACGTTATTATAGGTAACCTCACCACGGTGCTGGGTTCGGACTTCTGCAACTTCAGCACGACGACTGGCCGTTCCACCAATATGGAATGTTCGCATTGTAAGCTGTGTACCAGGCTCCCCAATTGACTGAGCAGCGATGATCCCAACAGCTTCGCCGATATTTACCATGTGGCCGCGGCCAAGATCCCGACCGTAACACATTACACAAACTCCTCGTTCGGAGCGACAAGTCAAAACAGAACGGATCAGAACTCTATCAATGCCTGCGGCCTCAATGGCCATGACAATATCTTCGGTAATCTGTTCATTGGCACCAACCAATAAATCGTCGGTAAATGGATCGTATACATCTTCCAGAGCAACACGACCGAGTATACGCTCTCCCACTCGCTGGATTACCTCCCCACCCTCCATCAAAGGTTCTGCCATTATGCCGTCCAATGTTCCACAATCAGGTTC
>CAMYJP010000012.1:0-1729 GCA_947258675.1 uncultured Desulfobulbaceae bacterium
AGCCGGGTGCGCTCTCCCGGGTGACTGGCCTGTTCAGCGGCCGCGGTTTTAACATTGAAAGCCTTTGCGTGGCAGAGACCCTGGACCCCAAGGTCTCCTGCCTGACCCTTGTTACCCGTGGCGATGACGCCATTGTCGAACAAATTACCAAGCAGTTACATAAGCTTATTGACGTCATTAAAGTTTATGATATGAGCGAGACTGATTATGTCGAACGTCAGATGGCTCTGATTCGAGTTAAAGCTGAAGCTAGTACAAGAGCTGAAGTGCTGCGGGTAATTGATATCTTCAGAGGAAAGGTCGTGGATGTTAGCCCCAGAAGCTATGCGGTTGAGATTACAGGTCCGGTGAGTAAAATTCAGGCAGTAATAGATATCCTTAAACCAATCGGCATCCAGGAGATTGTGCAAACTGGAACCATAGCAATGACAAGAGCTAAGAAAACGTAAAGTTGCATTTGCAGCAATTTATTAAGATTAAATTGTGGTCAGCCATGCGTATGCTTCGCTGTTAGTAATTATCGAAGCAAAACAGTTCTTTTGAAAACTTTTACTCTTTTCCTGTTCGGTTAACAAGTATATGCATTCATTGCAAATGTGGTTTTGTGTTTTATGTCTTACAACACAAAGCCTGGCAGGGACGCATCATCCTTAATAATAAAACAAGTTCACACTTGGCAATAGTCTTCAGTTGTTCATCTGAGCATCGATTAGATAAGAGTCGAGTTTAGTATTGCCCATTACTTTAATTTACTATCCGATTTTATGAAGACATCACACGTCCCTGTAGCAAGGGAGGGATATCCGTTTATTCTCTTTTCAGCATTCTTTACAACGATTGCTGCAATTTTGGAATATGACATTATAGCAGTTCTCAGTCTTTTTTTTACGGGTTTTGTCTTGTATTTTTTCCGAGATCCATCCAGGGTTGCTCCAGAAGAGGATGATGCGATTATCTCTCCTGCGGATGGGAAAGTTATCGCGATTGATAAAGTATTTGATGATCATTTTGTGAAAGAGCATGTCTATAAAGTAAGTATTTTTATGAATATTTTTAATGTACATGTGAACAGAACACCCTTTCCTGGAAAAGTAACTGCGGTAAAATACAGCCCGGGTAAGTTTTACGCAGCAAACAGCGAGCACGGGGCTTTGGAAAATGAACATTGTGCAATTTTAGTATCAACGGCAGGTGGTTGGCAATATTCAGTTGTTCAGGTCGCTGGGCTGCTGGCAAGGAGAATTGTCTGTTGGGTAGGTAAAGGAGAAGAACTGAGCAAAGGGCAACGGTTCGGATTAATTCGTTTTGGCTCCAGGGTTGATCTATATTTACCGCAGCACGTTCAGCTAGAAGTTTATGCCGGGGAGAAGGTTAAGGCAGGTGAGACTATTCTCGGTTATATTTCTTAATACAAATGGAAGATGATTTTTGTTTGCGCACACTTTTAGGCAACCAACATTTTGCAATAATGCTGGTTTACGCAGAAAAATAACTGCCTTTGAGGTGGATAACCATGTCTGAAAAAATATATATATTTGACACTACACTGCGCGATGGTGAACAGTCCCCCGGAGCAAGTATGAACAAGGAAGAAAAATTCCGTCTTGCTCAGCAGTTAGTAAAATTGAATGTTGATATTATTGAGGCGGGTTTCCCAATTGCTTCATCAGGCGATTTTGATTGTGTTAAAAATATTGCTGATAACATTCGAGGGGTTCAGGTAGCTGGT
>CAMYJP010000012.1:1778-18201 GCA_947258675.1 uncultured Desulfobulbaceae bacterium
GTTAAATATGCCAGAAAATATACTTCCAATATTGAATTCTCAGCCGAAGATGCTTCCCGAAGCGATCTAGATTTCGTCTGTAAAGTGTTTGAGGCAGTAATTGATGCCGGCGCAACAACTTTGAATTTCCCTGATACCACTGGTTATGGTCTACCAGATGAGTTTGGAGAGCAGATATTGTATCTAATGGAAAAAATACCAAATATTCATAAAGCGATAGTAAGTGTACATTGCCATAATGATTTGGGGTTGGCGGTTGCTAATTCGTTAGCAGCTATTAATAACGGGGCCAGACAAGTTGAGTGCACGGTAAACGGTTTGGGAGAACGTGCCGGAAATACGGCGATGGAAGAAATTGTCATGGCAATTCAAACCCGGTCAGATGTCATTGATGTGCATACGGACATTGTTACAGAAAACATCCATCCCAGTAGTTTACTCGTCAGTACGATTACAGGTATGCCGGTTCAGCCCAATAAAGCAATTGTCGGTGCTAACGCCTTTGCCCATGAGTCAGGTATACACCAGGACGGTATATTGAAAGAACGAACCACATACGAAATCATGAATCCTCGAGATATCGGACTCACAAAAGGGAACCTGGTTCTCGGTAAGCATTCAGGCCGACATGCGCTTAAAGCCAGGATTGAAAGTATGGGGTATAGCCTGAGCGATGATGAAATAAACAGAGTATTTGCTCGCTTCAAACAAGTTGCTGATCTGAGAAAAGAGATTTTTGAAGAGGATTTGGAAGCAATCATTATGGACGAGATAATGAGCATTCCAGAAAGATATCAACTCCACTCACTAGGTGCTATGAGTGGCAGTATGAAGTTGCCCACAGCAGCTGTAAGATTGGTTATTGATGATAAAGAGATTGAGAGCGCAGCAATTGGCGTTGGACCTATTGATGCCACCTATCGCGCTATTGCTGAAATAACCAAAACCAGCAGTAAATTATTATACTTCTCAGTGAGTTCATTTTCTGGCGGCACAGACGCACTTGGTGATGTATTGGTCAGAATAGAAGATGAAGGTAAGGTCGTTGTAGGGTATGGTCTTGATCCGGATATTATTACGGCAGCAGCAAAAGCGTATTTAAATGGTTTGAACAGATTGTATTATTTAAACCAGCAAGCAAAAAAAGCAGATGGGAGAAAGTTGGTAGAATAATCTTTCAATAATTTTTTTATCCACCAATAGAGAGTTTTGGTTATTTCACTTTTTCTTGTTGTTCGGTTTTTTTAAAAAACGTATAAATTAAATTTGCTATGACGGCCAGCTGATCCTGTTTTGATCATTCATTACAGGATTAAATTTTTATGAGGAATGCTGCAGTCTTTAGCTTAATCTCAAATAAAATTAATTAAGAAGGAAAAGCAATGGGAAAAACACATAAAATAGCTGTAATGGGAGGAGATGGAACTGGACCGGAAGTTGTGGTAGAAGGAGTAAAGGTTCTTCAAGCAGCTGCCGCCAAATTTGATTTTAATCTGGAACTGACTGATTTTGATTATGGTGGAGACCGGTATCTCGCCACCGGGGAAGTATTGCCTGAAAACGCAGAGGAAGAACTTTCCAAAAATGATGCAATATTTCTAGGTGCCATTGGCCATCCGGATGTTAAACCAGGCATACTTGAAAAAGGAATTTTGTTGACTCTTCGTTTTGCCTTGGATCAGTATATAAATCTTCGCCCAGTTATCTTGTATCCAAATGTTGAGACGCCTCTGAAAGATAAAGGCCCTGATGATATTGATTTTGTTGTTGTGCGTGAAAATACAGAGGGACTCTACGCCGGAGCTGGTGGGGTATTAAAGAAAGGAACTCTCGATGAGGTTGCGGTGCAGGAATCAATTAACACCAGGAAGGGTGTTGAGCGATGTCTCCGTTTCGCATTTGAATATGCTCGAAAGAGGAATAAAAGAAAAAAAGTCACATTGTGTGGCAAAACTAATGTGTTGACATTTGCCTTTGATCTTTGGGAAAGAGTTTTTTATGAGGTAGCAAAAGATTATCCAGACATTGAAACAGATTACGCCCATGTCGATGCCACTTGTATGTGGATGGTGAAAAACCCGGAATGGTTTGATGTTATTGTGACAGATAATATGTTCGGTGATATTATTACTGATCTTGGTGCCATGATCCAAGGAGGAATGGGAATTGCCGCAGGTGGTAATATTAATCCGGAGGGCGTAAGTATGTTCGAGCCGATTGGCGGCTCTGCTCCTAAATATACTGGAAAGAATATTATAAATCCATTGGCTGCAATTGCTGCCGGGCAAATGATGTTGGATTATCTTGGCGAAACCGAAGCAGCAATTGCGGTTGAGAATGCAATACGCTATGTGGTTGCAGAAAAGCTTGATAGCTTGTCTGCTGGTAACATGGGGTATGGTACAAATGAAGTTGGGGATATGGTTGCTGATGCGGTTTGATTGAGCTGGAATGTGAAAGTATCCTCCTGTTCTAATTTCGGAGTTTTAGTTCTTTTATCTACATGTCTGTTAGAGAATTTAATAATTTAGGTAAGAGGTATTCAATCAATGGATCAACAGAATAAAAGTTTTAATGTTGCAGTTGCTGGTGCAACTGGTGCTGTGGGCGGTGCAATGCTTGAGGTATTGGCACGACGTAATTTCCCAATAAACAATTTGCGGTTGCTAGCCTCTGAGCGCTCAGTTGGTAAGACCCTGTTATTTAAAGATAAAGAAGCAAATGTCGAACTTTTGTCAGTAGACAGTTTTAAAGATGTTGATATAGCACTGTTTTCTGCTGGTGCGTCACGCTCGTTAACTTTCGCTCCTGCAGCTGCGGCCGCAGGGGCTGTTGTCGTTGATAATTCAAGTGCTTTTCGGATGGATGATGAAATACCCCTTGTTGTTCCTGAGGTAAATCCACATGCCATAGGACAATATACCAAAAGAGGAATAATCGCCAATCCAAATTGCTCGACTATTCAGATGATGGTCGCTCTGAAACCTATTTACGACAGTGTAGGTATTAAGCGTATAGTAGTATCAACATATCAGGCAGTTTCTGGGAGCGGTGCCCTGGCAATTGAGGAACTTCAATCTCAAATTTTAGATTATGCGGCAGGAACTACGCTTGTTAATAATGTTTATCCGCATCAGATTGCCTTTAACTGCCTGCCGCATATTGATTCCTTCCTTGAAAATGGATACACCAAGGAAGAGATGAAAATGGTTAATGAGACCAGAAAAATATTTGAAGATCAAAATATAGGCGTAACTGCAACAACGGTAAGAGTTCCTGTTTTTTATGGTCACTCGGAGTCGATTAATATTGAAACAAGGAAAAGAATCTCCGTTGATGAAGTCAAGTCTCTGCTTGCAACTGCACCAGGAGTCAAGTTGATTGATGATCTTTCAAAAAATAGATATCCTATGCCAATTAATTGTGCTGGTAAATATGATACCTTTGTCGGTAGAATCCGCCAGGATGAATCCATTGAAAACGGTATTAATATATGGGTAGTATCTGACAATATTCTGAAAGGTGCAGCACTTAATGCAGTACAGATTGCAGAAGTAGTTGCCAGGGATTTTTTGTAATTGCGCATAATTGGAGGATCTGCTAAAGGGCGTAAATTAATATCTCCTAAGAAAAGTAAGGGGAATGATCTAATCCGTCCAACTTCATCAAAAGCTCGGGAATCAATATTTAATATCATTGCAAATTACGTCGATAATGCAACCGTGCTCGATTTGTTCGCTGGTACAGGGGCAATGGGGCTTGAGGCTTTAAGTCGCAACGCAAAATTTGCGGTATTTGTAGATAATACCCCGAAATCTCTTGCACTGATATTAAAGAATATCAGCCTGTGCAATTTTTTAGATAAATCCACAGTAATTCAGCTCGATTTGACGAATACCTTTTTCCCTTCAGAAAAGATCAAATCTTTTGGCAGATTTGATCTTATATTCATCGATCCGCCTTATCATGATGATTTTGCCGAAAGGCTACTTCTTGATTTAGATGAAGTTGATATGATTAAGAACGGTGGCCTGGTAATTGTTGAAATACCTTATGATCGGAAACTCATTAATCGTATTGGAAACTTGGCTGTCTTTGACAAGCGGCGCTACGGTCAAGCTGGTTTCTGGCTTTATGAAAAACTGGAGGTATAATCCATGGTAGAGAACGGTCAAATCGTTGGGTCTAATCTAAACGAAACCATAGCAGTTTATCCTGGGACTTTCGATCCGATTACCAATGGGCACTTGGATATTATTAACCGGGGACGAAGCCTTTTCGATCGAATAATTATTGCTGTTGCACGACATCCGCAAAAAAAAGCTCTTTTTTCCCTTGATGAGCGATTGGAAATGATCCGCAAATGTTTTCCAGAACCTGAAACAAGTATTCAGGTCGATTCTGTGTCTGGATTACTTGTAGACTATGCGCACTCAAAGAATGCTAAAGCGATAATTCGTGGACTAAGAGCTGTTTCTGATTTTGAGTATGAGTTCCAATTAGCATTAATGAATAGAAAACTTGAACGTGAAGTAGAAACTGTGTTTCTAATGACCGGATTTAGATGGATTTTTATAAGTTCAAGTATTATTAAAGACGCGGCGAGCCATGGTGGAGATGTGAGCGGATTGGTTCCTGACTATGTTTATGAAATGTTGAAGAAGCGTTTTGGGATAAAATAGGAGAGATTGATTTTTAGTTAAGGCTTAAGGGTTTTGAGGCATTGTGATTCAGCAGATTGGAGAGCTCATGATGTTCTCACATTTGTGTTATAATTTCTGTTATTTTTTTTGATAGATCGCTCATTTTGAAAGGTTTTTGAATAAAATCATTACAGCCACGATTTAAAATATCCGTTGCTTCTCCGTCAACACTATACCCACTAGCAAGTAATACTTTGATGTCTGGATTAATCTTTTTCAGGCGATCGAAGGTCTCACCGCCTCCCATTATAGGCATGACGATGTCTAGGATAATAAGTCCGACTTTTTTCAGGTTTTTCTTATATTGTTCCAGTGCTTCCTTACCGTTTTTGGCGGTGAGGACATTATAACCCATTGCCTCTAACAACTCTTGCCCAACTTCAAGGAAAGCCTCCTCATCATCGACCAATAGGATAGTGCCAGTTTCTTTTTGGAATTTTTCAGTTTTTTCTATTATTTTTTTAATCTTATTTTCTGAAGCAGGGTAATAAATAGAGAACTTGGTTCCAGCCTTGTCTAAAATTTCAACATCTATGTAGCCGCCATAGCTTTTAACGGTGCCGTATATGGAGGCCAAATTAAGATTTGGCCCTTTAATTTCCATAGATGAAACAAGGGGCGGTTCAAAAATATGATCAAGAATGTTTTGTTCTATATATTTATCCAAGGCAATCACGGATAACAGCACATAATTTCCAGCTTTAGGGTCATACTTTTTGCCCTTCATCTGTTGGCTTGTAGTGTTAGATGTAGTTATATTCAATTCTCCATCATGTATCATATTGTTTGTAATGAAAATGAGGAGGTTAAAAAGCATTTGCTCAATTTGTCCACTGTTTGCTTTTATTAAGTAAAGATCGCTGTCAAATTCTCTATTTATTGTTATTTGTTTTTGTACTTTGCAGAAGTTTAAAGTAATTTCCTCAATCATTTGATTCAGATTTAGAGCCTTAATTTCAAAGCTTTCCTCTTTTGCCTGAATCAGAAGTCGTGATGTCAGTCTAGCACCGCTTTGTATATGTCTTTCAATTTGAGTAAGTCTTTCAAAATGTTCTGTGCCAGGTTCAAATTCAAGAAGCATTAAAGAGATATTTGCTTGGATGGACATTAGAAGGTTATTGAAATCGTGGGCAATGCTTGCGGCAAAGTTTTTCTGAAGTTGGGCATCTAATTCTCTTTTATGCTTATCCAGTAATTTACGAGTAGCAGATTTTTTTTCTAGTTCCTGGATTTTTTTTTCGAGCTTTTCGATGGTAGGTTTACTGCCCATAAAAGACCTCTAATTTAAAACAAAAGGTAGAACCCTTATTGATCTGACTAGCTTGTTCTATCCTGCGGATCTTAAAAATTGTGTTGTCAATAAATTGTTAGATAATGGATAACGGGCGATTTCAGGCTTTAGTTTTACTTTTACTCACCCATTTTCGGTTGTATGTTTTGAACAATAGTATCTATTTGTTGAATATGTTTTTCAGTTAACCCCTTAAATTGGAGCCCACATCTCCTTTCATTAATAAGACTGAATGGCACCTGATTTTCGAGTTCGCAGTCAGATACAATTGTTACAGGTACACAAGTTATATAATAGTTGCTTTCGGTAAAAAGTATGTCCAACTCAAAGCTTGATTCCAACGAATTGGTTTGAGCAGGGTAGCGTAATGAAATTCCTCCCTTGCTTATGTCCAGGATGGTGCCGATTATTACTGAAGAAGCCTTAGGTATGGAGACAATGCCGTTTTGGATTGTAAATCGCTTTTCTTTTCTGCGTTCTATAAAATCTGATTCATTGTTCATTGAATTCCTCAGAAAATTTGCAGTTCGCTATAGATTTAATATGCTATAGCAATTGGTAAATCGTGATCAACAAAAAAAAGATGAAAGAAGTGAAATATATCTTGTCTGATTTATAAACCTAGCAAATTTGTGTTGTCAAATAAAAACTGCGAACTAAGAAATTGATGATATTTGATGGTGTTTGTTAATAATTATATCGTTAGAGACTTTAGCCAAGAAAAATACCATTTTAAAAAATGATTGATTGGAAGAAGCTTATAAAAACTATTTTACATCCGAATATCACCGGCCAAAATTTGAAATGACTTTATTCATATCACAAGGTGAAGTGAACTTTTTTGAGAGTTTGGAGTTAGTAGTTGGAAGTTGAAAGTTCTTTTGAACGTATCATATTTATACAAAATTAATGCCGTGTGTGCAGTAATAATAAATAGGATAAGTTATCAGTTGGTTATAGAAGTAATCATTTTTTGAAAGCGGCGCTGTTTTCCGCTTTGTTAGAAAAATGTATAAATTAATACAGATTGGCGGAAACCAATTAGAAATAATTATTCATAAACAATCGGTTTTATAAAAAAAAATATCCTGATTTCCTATAAATTTTTAAGCAATATTTTGCATTGATCATTTTTTCAGTTAAGAGTTTTTGGCTTTGATTTGATTTTATCTACATGATTTTATTATGTAGGATTAGTATAAAGTTCCCCACCAATTAATTCGATAGATTGTTAATGACTAATCGATCAATTTTTTTCCTTTTTCAGACTTGATTAGCTATTTAATAATCACCTGTTTCATGAGTTGCATCTCTTAATGAATTTCAAAAAAAAATATGCAATTTCAAGTATTTTTTAAGCGCTTTAATCGTATGTTAAGTCGTCGCTACCCTTGACTGATGGCTCCAAATTGGTTACTAATATCTAGTTGTGGCGAGAGTGGCGGAACTGGTAGACGCACTGGACTTAGGATCCAGCCCACGACAGTGGATGGGGGTTCAACTCCCCCCTCTCGCACCAGGTTTTCGATAAAATAACTGTCTGAATTATCTGACACTTTGATAATGAGGGCATGAGAGGCTCGATAATTATATATAAGATTATCTAAACGCGGAAAAATATAAAACTGAGGAAGGAAGGTATAAATGGAAGTTACTGTTGAAAAAATAAGCACATTAACGAGAAAATTGAAAATTGTTCTCCCTGAAGAAGAGGTATCAAAAGAAATAGAAGCTGCTTATCGTAAATTGAAGACAGAGGTGAAGCTGAAAGGGTTCCGCAGGGGAAAAGTACCAAGACAGATACTTGAAAAAAATTATGGGCCACAAGTTAAGGCAGAAGTTGGGGAAAAACTGGTACAAGCAACTTATTTTGATGCTGTAGAGAAGGAAAACCTTGATGTGGTTGCCCACCCTGATATTAAAACCCATAATTTTAGTGATAAAGGTACCTTCACATATGAGGCTGAAGTAGATATTAGGCCACTGTTTGATTTAAAAAAGTATAAGGGGATTGAGATTGAAAAACCTCAAACTCTTGTTTCAGACTCAGAGCTTAGTGATGAGCTGGAAAATATGAGAAAAGAAAATGCCCCATTAAAAGGTGTTGAAGGAAGAGCAATTGCGAATAACGATATCTGCATAGTTGATTTTCAAGGATTCCATGACGGCGAACCTTTACCACAAGTAAAAGCGGTTGGAGCCTCAATAGATGTTGGGTCAGGTCGTAATGGCAAAGAATTTGAGGACCAGTTGATCGGGATGAAGGCTGGTGATGATTCCAAGATCAGCATCGATTTTTCTACGGATAATGCTAATCCGATATTAGCAGGAAAAACTATAGATTTTCATGTTTCAGTAAAAGATGTCAAAGAGCGTGTTCTTGCCGAATTAGATGATGAATTTGCCAAGGACGTTGATGGTCACTACAATACTCTAGGTGAACTGAAGAATCATATAAGAGAAGAAATTCAAAAGAAAAAGGATGAATCCTTTGAAGGTGATATCTCCGACAAAATAATGCATTCCCTCATTGAAGGGCATGAATTCGATATTCCGGCACGATTAGTGCAATACGAAATTGACGAGTATATCAAGCAGACTGAACAACGATTTAAGGCGAATGGGTTAAGCCTGGAGGAAGCCGGTGTCAATAAAGAAGAGATGGCTTCCCATTATAAGGATGCGGCTGAAAGGAGAATTCGTGGCGATTTTATTATTAAAAAAATCGCAGAAGAGGAAAAAATTAAACTTGAAGAAGAAGATATTAACAAAGGATTTCAAAGAATTGCAGATCAGTATAATATGACGGTAAATGAAGTTAAAGGATATTTTAAAAGCCGTGAGGATATGTTGCCATTCTTGAATGAATTACTAAACGAGAAAATTATAAAATTTTTGCGAGCTGAAGCTGTCATTAAAGAAATCTCAGATTCAGATATTGAAAAACAGGAAACTGAAGATCAAGCAACAGGAGACGAAGCATGAGTTTAATCCCTATGGTTGTCGAGCAGAGCCCAAGAGGGGAAAGGGCCTATGATATTTATTCCAGGCTTCTGAAAGAAAGGATAATTTTTCTTGGCACGGCTGTTACTGATGAAATTGCAAGTTTGATTATTGCTCAAATCTTATTCCTTGAAGCAGAAGATCCGGACAAGGATATTACTTTTTATATAAACTCACCTGGTGGTTCTGTAACTGCCGGTATGGCAATATATGATACTATGTCGTATGTTCGATGTGACATTTCAACTCTTTGTATGGGGCAGGCAGCCAGCATGGGTGCTTTGTTATTGGCGGCTGGTACTGAGGACAAAAGATATGCCCTGCCAAATTCAAGAATCCTGATTCATCAACCGATGGGTGGTTTTCAAGGACAGGCAACAGAAATCGATATCCATGCCCGGGAAATACTTCGGATGCGTGAAGATTTGAATAGGATTCTGGCTAAGCATACCGGACAGGATATTAAAAAAATAAAGAAGGATACTGACCGCGATTATTTTATGACTGCCAATGAAGCCCAAAAATATGGTATAATAGATAGAGTTTTGAAGAAAAGAGCCAATCCTGAAGAAGAGGAGAATTAATTATGGCAAACAAGAATAACGATGGTAAAGATTCATCGTGCGATTGTTCTTTCTGTGGAAAAAGTCAGGACGAGGTTGCCAAACTTATTGCAGGACCAGCAGTGTATATCTGTGATGAGTGCGTCGAATTGTGTAATGAGATTGTTCAGGAAGTGAGCGCAAAGCAGGAGGCTGAAAGCGGTCGGCAGAAAGTTCTTAAACCAGTTGAAATAAATTCGCATCTCAATGAGTATGTTATCGGCCAGGATTACGCTAAGCGGATTTTGTCCGTTGCTGTACATAATCACTACAAAAGAATATATGCTCCAGTCCAGAAAAAAGATGATTTGGTTGAGCTTCAGAAAAGCAACATAATACTTATCGGTCCAACTGGAAGTGGTAAAACATTAATGGCCCAGACACTTGCAAAGATACTCAATGTACCTTTTGCTATGGCAGATGCTACTACTTTAACCGAGGCCGGTTATGTAGGAGAGGATGTTGAAAATATACTGGTTAATTTGCTTCAGGCCGCTGAATATGATGTCAACAAAGCTAGTCGAGGAATTATCTATATTGATGAGATTGATAAAATTGCTCGAAAATCAGACAGCCCATCAATAACTAGAGATGTGTCCGGTGAAGGTGTTCAACAGGCCTTGTTGAAAATTATTGAGGGAACGATAGCTAATATTCCTCCGAAGGGCGGCAGGAAACACCCGCAGCAGGAACTGGTTCAGATAGATACCAGTAATATTCTGTTTGTCTGTGGCGGTGCCTTTGTTGGTTTGGACAACGCTGTGCGTCATAGAACAGGAACGAAATCAATGGGTTTCGGTGCTAAGGTCGTTAGTTCTAAAAAGAAAAAGATTGGTGACGTCCTCGCTGAAGTACGCCCTGAAGATCTCCTGCGATTCGGATTAATTCCTGAACTGGTAGGCCGTTTGCCGGTTATAGCGACCATGGAGGAACTGGAAAAAGAGGATCTTGTCCGCATTCTGAAAGAACCAAAAAATGCATTAACAAAACAGTATGAGAAACTTTTTGAACTTGACAACATTCGATTACGTTTTACTGAGGGTGCATTATCAGCAATAGCTGATGAGGCAATGAAAAGAAAATCCGGTGCACGCGGCCTTCGTTCGGTCATGGAAGAGGCTATGCTCGATGTTATGTTCGAACTGCCTTCTGATCCGGGAGCTACAGAATGCGTTATCAGCGAGCAGGTTATAAATAACGGAGAGTACCCGGTGGTTCTTTATGATAACAGTAAGACAAAGAAAAGTGCATGAATGAAGTAATTGAAGTTTTCTGTTATATTGTTATAAAATTGTTGAACTAGAATAATTCTTAATAACGAAGAGAAAGTATATGAATCAGTTTGAATCTGAAACCAAAAAATACCCTCTACTGCCATTGAGGGATATAGTCGTTTTTCCTCATATGGTTGCCCCGCTTGTGGTTGGCAGACAAAAATCTATAGTTGCACTTGAATATGCAATGGCGAATAAAACTGAAATATTTTTAGCCACCCAGAAAGATGCAGGGGTGGATGAACCGGAGTATGATGGGGTGCATTATGTTGGCACTATAGCCGTTGTTATGCAACTGTTGCGACTACCAGATGGAACAATAAAGGCTCTGGTGGATGGCAAGAAAAGAGGAAGAGTCGTAGAATTTATTCCCAATGATAAGTTTTTTCTTGCTGAAGTAGAAGTTCTTGATGAAAAAAAACCAGAAGATATGGAAGCCGTCGCTTTTGCAAGGCAAATCAGATCTTCTCTTGAGGAATACACAAAAAAGAACAAAAAGCTACCAAAGGAAATCCTTAAGACCCTTTCAGCAATATCAGATCCCTCGAGATTTGTTGATGTAACTGTTTCACATCTACCGCTAAACACCAGTGAGAAACAGGAAGTCCTCGAAACGGTTTCAGTGGCAGAGAGGTTAGAATTAGTACTGGCATACATTAGAAGAGAAATTGAAATTGCTTCTATTGAACAGAATATTCGTTCAAGGGTGAAAAGCAAGATGGAAAAAACCCAGAAGGAATACTATCTTGCTGAGCAGATGCGAGCCATACAAAAGGAAATGGGTGAAAGTGGTATGGCCGGGGATGATTATGATGAACTTGAGGAGGCGATTAAAAAGAAGAAGCTGCCTGATGCTGCCCGGGAAAAAGTAACAAAGGAATTCAAAAAACTGCGAATGATGCAGCCGATGTCGGCTGAAGCTACAGTAGTTAGAAATTATATTGATTGTATTTTAAATCTCCCCTGGCTTGATTATACCACTGTCAAAAACGATATAAATGAAGCAGAAAAAGTCTTGGATGAAGACCATTTCGGTTTGAAAAAGCCAAAAGAAAGGATACTGGAGTATCTCGCTGTCCAAGCTCAGGTGAAGAAAGTTCGCGGCCCTATTTTATGTCTTGTCGGTCCGCCAGGGGTTGGGAAAACATCGCTTTCTAAATCCATTGCCAGATCAATGGGTAGAGAATTTGTCCGACTCTCTTTAGGCGGTGTACGTGATGAGGCTGAAATCCGAGGTCATCGTAGAACATATATCGGAGCCATGCCTGGAAAAATATTACAATCTATGCAAAAAGCCAAGGTCGCCAATCCTTTATTCTGTCTTGATGAAGTTGATAAAATGAGTATGGATTTTAGAGGAGACCCTTCTGCAGCATTACTCGAAGTACTGGATCCGGAGCAGAATTTTGCATTCAATGATCATTATCTTGATTTGGATTACGATCTTTCTGATGTGTTTTTCATTACCACCGCAAATAATCTTCATGCCATTCCATTACCACTACAGGACCGCATGGAAATAATCAAGCTCGATGGCTATACCGAAGAAGACAAATTAAATATAGGTCAGCAATTCCTGGTGCCTAAACAGCTGGAAGCTAATGGTTTCAAAGACAATGATATCGTTCTAACCGATTCTGCAATTTTTGAAATAATACGTGGGTATACCAGGGAAGCCGGGGTTAGAAACCTAGAGCGCAGTATTGCATCTGTCTGCCGGAAAATTGCCAGAGACAGATTAAAACTCGGAGATCAAAACAAGAAATATAAAATATCATCCAGGTCAATTGGCAGATACCTCGGCATACCTAAATATCGTTTCGGGCTTGCGGAGGAAAAACATGAGATAGGCTTGTCTACCGGACTGGCATGGACCGAAGTTGGTGGTGAGCTTTTGCAGATAGAAACCACATTAATGCCTGGTAAAGGTAATTTGACGGTTACTGGAAAACTAGGTGATGTTATGCAGGAATCTGCACAGGCAGCCTTGAGCTATGTTCGCTCCCGCGCAATGCGTTTAGGGCTGATGCCGGATTTTTACCAGAAACTTGATATACATGTACATATACCAGAAGGAGCAATTCCCAAAGATGGTCCATCGGCAGGGATAACCATGGCGACTTCAATTGCCTCTGCCCTTTTGAAGATTCCGGTACACAAAGATATTGCTATGACCGGAGAGATTACCCTGAGAGGAAGAGTTCTTCCCATTGGCGGCTTGACAGAAAAATTACTTGCTGCACGGCGGGGAAATATAAAGCATGTCCTGGTTCCAAAAGAAAATGAAAGGGATTTAAAGGATATTCCAACCAAGCTGCGCAATCATCTTATTGTTGATCTGGTTGAGCATATGGATGATGTATTACAGAAAGCCTTGGTCCATAAGGATGACAAGCCCTTATTCATTGATGTTCCGATCGAATCAATATGCGCAGATGTTACGCTTCCTGCACATAATAATACAGCGCATTGATTTCTTAGCAATTCGTAGAAAATATACGAGTTTTTCTTGACTATAAGCAGGTGAACTGTTAAAAACCCGATATTGATTCGGGCGGGTAGCTCAGCTGGGAGAGCATCGGCCTTACAAGCCGGGGGTCACAGGTTCGAGCCCTGTTCCGCCCACCATGATAATTGAAGATTGATTATTGGATACTGAAGAATTTTCCTGTTAGGAACGCGCTTCGCTAAGGTACTCAATAATCAATATTCAATATATATTCTTAGCGGGGTCGTAGTTCAGTTTGGTTAGAACGCCGGCCTGTCACGCCGGAGGTCGCGAGTTCGAGTCTCGTCGGCCCCGCCACAAGTGGCAAGGGTTTCAGCCTGATAGGTTGAAGCCCTTTTTTTACTTTGGGGGCTCCTGATTGTCCAGGAAGTACCCTTAAGCTATTGTTTTTTAGGAGTTCGGGTAATTGGGTTAAGCCGGCCGGAATTTTTTCGAACTAGGAAAAATCTGATTTGATCTCTTTCATTATTTTTTACCAAATCTTACGATTATCTTGAATCAAATCAAAATCAATATGGTTGCCAACATAGAAATTTTCCATACCTGTAAAATTTCTATAAGGTGTGGAGTGGTTATGTCAAACTGACAGGACTGCGGAGTTATAAAAAGCTTTTGGTCTCAGAAATGAAAAAGCCAGACTGAGATAGTTTCGATCTCATGCCTGGCTAAATATAATCTGGTTGATACTGACTATCTTAGCTTTGCCGAAACTCTATATTTTTTCCCTATAGTGGTATTTTTTTTTGCCGACGGAGGAAAAAGCGATTTCTTATCACCATCACCTCACCTCACCATCACCATCGGATAAGCCTGTTGAGTTTGGTGAATCTGATGAGTCCACCGATGAGCTGGAAAGGTCATCCTGCCTGTCCCCCAGAAGGTGACTATCATCTTTTGTTTGGTTCTCTGGAACCACCGGCGAACTGCCAGAAATGTTCTCTTTTGCATTCGGATCAGCTGCTGATTTGAAAAATTCCAGGATCTTTTTGCGCTTTAATCCTTTAGCCCAAGGACCTCGTTGCTTCTTTTTATCCAACCATTGCCCCACACTATTTTTTGTTAAAACTGGATGGGAATAGCGGCGGCCTTTTTCGGTTAACGCGACAAAGCTATCCGTCAGCCTGAAGAGCACAGCCATCTGCTCCAATTCCTTCAACGTATAAGGACAATAGCGCGTAATCTCAGGCTTTAAAACCATAAATCTTTCTGGCCCGAGAATTAATATGTGAAGGACCAGAGGAATATCAATCCATGACTTTTCTTCCAGCATCAAAAGGGAAAGTTCTTCATGCGCTGTATAGAACATTTTCTGTCGTTGGGAAAATTCTTCTTTCAGCATTGCACCTGTCACAAGAGTTTCAAGGATTTCATTGCTATACAATTTACCAACATCATGCACCAGCCCGGCGACTTCAAATAAAAGAACTTTCGTTTGACTCAACCCATAATGCGCCGCCAAGTCTCTCGCCGTGCGCGCAACGCCTTGAATGTGATAATTAACCTGTGCTCCGCCTTTAAATTGTTCTGCAACGAGACGCTCTATTTGTAATAAAATATTTTCTTCAACACGCTTCAATTCACGCCTGGACAGGTGCTTGCGTTTAAGGGCTTTCTCCACCGCCTTGCGTGATACAATAGGAACCTGTTCCAAAATATTTTGTTTTGTTTTTTCTAATGACCGCTTTCGGACTTTGACGGGACGAGACTTCCGAGGCTTGGAAACAAGTGCGGTCTTGGGTCTTCGCTCTACGGGCTTAACTTCTGAATCTTTTTCAACCCTTACCGTGCGTTGAAAATCATCAATCCCCTGAACGATCTCATCTGCATTACTTACAAATCGGAAAAGATGCACATCTTTTTCATCGATCAGTCCATGCCGAAGATGATTTTCCACCATAGGCACCAGCCGCGGCTCCCAGTACTCAATTGGATACAAGAACAATGGATGCCTAGAAATCTTCTTTGTCTGCATCAGACACAATGTCCTGAAAAGATGGCTCAAGGTCTTAACACTGCCAGGCGTTATGATATCTGCTTGGCCGCCATAGTCTTGATAGAGCACGTTCATCGCAACATAATGCTCGAATTTATATTCGATATCCGCTTGAGGCAACACGCTTCCTCGCCCCAGGACTCTAAAATTTACAAGCCCTTTATTATGATTTTGATGATCTCTTGTATACTGCCCGTATGCAGCTGCGACAGCTTTGGCACAACCCTTATCCCCTCGTGTATAAATCTGAACTCCTTCCAACTGCTGTAACGCCATAGTTAAGTTATAAATCTCTTTAAATAATGAACTGTCTTCCGCAATCTGGTCGCCGCCGCTGATCGCAACGCCCGGGAAAAAGCTGTTTCGCCTTAAGTAATGTGCAGCCCGGCTCAAGTCATTCCTCAAGTTCGCGATAATCGATGGCGCAATCCCCCTCTCCTGCCTTGCATCCAAGCGTTCCGCAAGGTTCGCGGCAGATTTTTTCGGTCAGTCAAATACAGCAAACAATTTATCCGGAGGTAGTCTTGAAATATTTGCATTATAATCCCCATGCATACACTTAATAAATTCTTTATTGGATCCACTCATTAAATTCCCAGGTCTCAAACTTTTCTTGCTCTGTCCCGAATCCGCCAGGAAATGCGATGCTTCCATATCCGTAATAAAGGAATAACATCAAACGTGTGAAGAAATGTTTTAAGACAATCGATATCGTTTGATACGGATTTCCTTTTTGTTCTTTGGGAAGTTTGATATTGAGTCCAATCGATTCGGCCCACGATTCGGCAATTTGTGCACCTCTGTTTAAGGCTTCCATGATCCCGGGCCCGCCGCCGGAAATGATCGAGATGAAAAATACCTTTGTCATTTCCTTGGCAAAATCAATAGCTCTTTCATAATAATAATTGCCGCTTGGGATTCTGGCAGAACCGTACCCGCTGATTCTTGGCGTTTTGCCGGTAATGAGATCGGTCGCGTCCAGCATTTGGTCAAGAATTAAAGACTGAGAATCAAAGGAAAATTCTTCATGTAATCCATTCTCATTGAC
>CAMYJP010000013.1 GCA_947258675.1 uncultured Desulfobulbaceae bacterium
CGCATTCTGGAATTTTCAAATTGACGATAAATATATTCTCCGACGGCAACTGTCTGCGTGCCGTAGTTAATAAGATACAATAGGTCAAAATCAATTTTTTCTGGATCAAGACTTTTTGGTACCAGCATGTTCTTTGCCTGTCTGTAATCCATGTTTGAAAGGTTCGGTGATTTTTTAACAGTCAATTGTTGGATGTTTTTGACTATGACAACGGGGGTGATGTATTTCCCCATATATTTGACCAGTTGGTCAAGGTCATCATTTTTCATAGTGATGCACCCGTTGGTGCTGTATGGTTCCAGGGCTTTATTGGTCCCGTGGATGTATATTCCGTCTCCGTTTCTCTCCTCTATGGTATCGTAAATGTTCGGATAATCCAGGTGAAATGCGCGATTTCCAAAAATCGTGATTTTGTCATCCTTGAAAATCTTAGTGATGAAATATATTCCCTCAGGAGTGCGAGCATCACCGCTGATTGTTTTTTTTCCAGGATTCTCACCTGTTGCACAGGGGAATTCAGCAACAATGCGCAGATGGCTATTTTGCTCAAGAACTTTCAACCGTTGTTGGACCTTGTCCACCAGAACCAGGTAAACTGGTTCTTTGACCTCAGCAATTTCAAAAAAATGATTTAGATAATGGTTTTGTTGGAGATTGTATGGCACTGCTTCAGGTGGAAGCTGTGAACCAGCAACCGGGGTGTAAGGAGCAAATATAAAAATTATCGCGCAAAATTTGATAATCTGTCTGGCTAAACGATACCCAATGGACTGGATAGTAGCCGAGTGCATGGAAAATATATTCATTGAAAAATGCAAAATGCTTTAGGTCAATGCTTGAGTGGTCTCTTTGGTAACAGATCTTTATATTGTCAAAAGAAAATCACTTAACTTTTAACACTTACAATGCTCTATTGATTTCTGTCAAGAACAAATGGAAAAATCAATGATTACGAATGGTTTTTTGTGCCAGCACAATTATGGAATAAATTAAAAACAATGAGTTATCTATATTTATTGCAAGCTATTTATGACACATAAAGGCCTATTTTTCAGCAAAAAATGGAAGATTGTTACCTTACATACTGTTCGGATGAACAAAATTACGTTATTTTTAATAATGTTATTTCGGTAGGTTGATCCTAACTCTTAACTAAAAAAATATGAAAAACCTGACAGGTAATTTCCGCATTGAAAGTTGTTGGGTAACTTTGATGATTGATTGGCTCTCTTACAATATCCGCACTTTTTGCTTGACAATTCGCCCTACCATCTTTATAACCTCCTCTGTATATTAATATGAATGAGTGTTCATTTTTTGCCTGCGCAGTTACGCACGGTTTTTTTTGACTAAGGATTTTCAAAGCTAACAATAGACTTAAAAGGAGACCAAAAACTATGTCAAAGTTAGTACCACCACATGGAGGAAAAGGATTAACCTGTGCTCTATTGACAGGTTCCGAGTTGGAAGCTGAAAAAGAAAAAGCTGAAAAACTCAAAAAAATTAAAATTACCCCGCGTGAGAATGGCGATCTCATTATGATGGGTATCGGTGGTTTTTCCCCGTTAACCAGCTTTATGACTAAAGCCGACTGGAAGAGCGTTGTCGAGAATATGCAACTTACAGACGGTACCTTCTGGCCAGTGCCTGTGACACTTTCTTGTTCAAAAGAAGATGCGGACAACATTACCACCGGTGATGAGATTGCTCTGGAAAATGAAGATGGCGAGATCATGGCCACCATGAAGGTCACTGAAAAATATGAGTTGACCGAAGCCGACAAGCGTTTTGAGTGCGAAAAAGTATACATGGGCGAAGGCGAAGATTCAGTAGATGGTAAATTCTGGGAAGTAGCCCCGGAAGATCATCCTGGCGTTATCATGGTCATGAACCAAAAAGAATACAACCTTGCCGGTCCAGTTAAAGTATTGAGCGAAGGTGATTTCCCGCAGAAATTTGCTGGTGTGTATATGACTCCCACCGAGTCCCGCACCAGGTTTGATGAAAAGGGTTGGAGCAAGGTGGCTGCTCTGCAGTTACGTAACCCCATGCATCGTTCCCACGAATATCTTGCCAAGATAGCTATCGAGGTATGTGACGGCGTATTTATTCATTCATTGGTAGGGAATCTGAAGCCTGGTGATATCCCGGCCGATGTTCGTGTAAAATGCATTGATACCCTGATCGAGAATTATTTCTCAAAAGACAATGTTATTCAGGGCGGCTATCCGCTGGATATGCGTTATGCCGGTCCTCGCGAAGGACTGCTGCACGCCACCTTCCGCCAAAACTACGGTGTGAACCGCATGATCATCGGTCGTGACCACGCTGGAGTTGGCGACTTCTATGGTATGTTTGAAGCTCAGGAAATCTTTGACCGTATTCCTAAGCCGGAAGGCGAAGGCAAAGCGCTTCTCTGCCAGCCGCTCAAAATCGACTGGACCTTCTACTGCCATAAATGTGATGGTATGGCCTCCTTAAGAACCTGCAACCACGGAAAAGATGATCGTGTTATTCTTTCCGGTACCAAGTTGCGTAAGGCTCTTTCCGAAAAAGCTGACATTCCGGATCACTTCGGACGTGATGAAGTTCTTGTTCTTTTGAGAGCGTACTATGAAGGTTTGACTGAGAAAGTCGAGATCAAAATGCAGAGTGCTGCATCCGGTGAAGAAATGTAATTTATTTTTCATCGAAATACTTTGTACTCAAGGGGGGATGTCTTCGGGCATCTCCCTTTTTTTATTTGGTCTATTACTGACTACAAAGGAAATTGTCGTCGGCCTGGGAAAAAGGGCTTACCCAATAGTGATCAGCCAAGGGTTGTTAAATGAAGTTGGTGTTCTGCTTAAGAGATTAAATTCAGTAAACCGTTATGTTGTTATCAGCGATAGTCGAGTCGCTGGATTGTTTGGTGAGCAGCTGATGCAAACACTTGAATCAGAATATATCAAAGCAGAATTGGTTACTTTTCCAAAAGGAGAAGAAAGTAAGAATTTTACAACAATTGCAACACTTGCCAGTACTATTGCCAGGCTAGGGATTGATCGTAAGGATGGTTTGATTGCTCTTGGTGGAGGAGTAACCGGTGATATTACAGGGTTTCTCGCCTCATCTTACATGCGTGGTATTCCATTTATTCAAATTCCTACAACGTTGCTTGCCCAGGTTGACAGTTCTGTGGGTGGCAAAACCGGAGTTGATATTCCAGAAGGGAAAAATTTAGTAGGTGCTTTTTATCAGCCTCGCAGTGTGTATATCGATAGTACTGTACTGTTACAACTTCCCAAAACGGAACTATTGAATGGCTTGGCCGAAGTTATCAAATACAGTGTGATTCACGATCAGGAATTTTTCAAATTCCTCGAAAGAAACAGGGATAGAATACTGGATCTCGATCTTCCGGTACTTGAGGAAATAATTGAAATCTGCTGTAAAATTAAAGCATATGTCGTTGCAACAGATGAAAGGGAATCCGACCTCAGACGCATCCTTAATTTCGGCCATACGATCGGTCATGCGATTGAGGCAGCCTCAAACTATATAATGGCGCATGGGTCAGCTGTGGCAATCGGGATGGTAGCGGCAGGCAAACTTGCGGTCTTGAAAGGGCTTTTTGATGAAGAAGATTTTTTACGAATGAATGCATTGATCAAAGCATATGATCTACCCACAGAGATTCCTCTTGAAATAGACACAAAGGAAATAAAAAAATATCTGAAGACTGACAAGAAAGCAGTCGGCGGACGTCCTTTCTTCGTTCTGCCAATTATGATCGGAAAGGTAACCATCAACGATGATATAACTGAAAATCTGCTTGATCAGGTGTTGTGAGTTGAAGGTAATTTTGATCAGCGCCTTAACCATATGCGGTCGGATCAGCCCTGCAGTAATGGGGAGCGTGGAAGATCGAAGAATCCTTGAAGAATTACGTGCAAAAACCGGGGCAAGCCTTATGGGCGCCGAAACTTTACGCCAACAAAATCCAGAGATGCGTGGCCCAGATGGCAGCCTCGATGTTAATCGGATACGCGCAGTAATTACCCAATCTGGAACAATTCCTCTGTCGGATAAAAAATTATTCTCTGGGGAGGAACCGTTACCTGTGCTTTTTACCGGAGAGAATAAGGCGACTCAATTGGCATTACAGGTTAAGGATAGGGGCACAGTTATAGCTTTGCCTCCCGGGCCTTCAGGGTTGTCAATAGCCGCTGCCGTAGATAAACTAGCAGATATGGGGGCGGAGACAATGCTGATAGAGGGCGGTGGAATTCTTAATTATGCTGCCCTTAAGGAACAGGCAGTTGATGAATTATACCTTACTATTTCTCCTTTTTTGTCTGGGGATACTAATGCTGCATTACTCGTAGATGGAGCTGAACCTCTTGGTGATCCTTTTCTTCCTTTGAAACTGCAATCCTGGAGACCATCTGCTTCAGGGGAAATATATCTAAAATACAGTGTAATGAGGACATGATGGAAAGACAGGATATGGCAATAATGTTTTCAGGTGGAACCGACTCTCTGGCCCTTTTTGCCTTGGCCTCGTCAGGGCATAATTCTGAAATGCAGCGCCCAAGGCGTATTCATTTGTTACATATGTTGAACGGTATGAGCCGTTTTCATCATTTTCCTCAAGATCGTTTTGAGATTGCACGAAAAATATTGGCAAAACGAATATCCAATAATGATGGAAATGTTATTGAGAACAAAGCTGCATTACCGGAATCAGTAATGGTAGAGTTGGATATGGGGCGGCTGTTCCAAGGGCTGTGGCTCGATCGTTATGAAGAATTGATGCCAAAATACGGCGGGAAAAATCTGGTATGCGTTGCCTGTAAAGTGGCAATGCACACGAGGGGTGTAATATACTGCATTGAACATTTAGTCCCTCTTTTGGTAACAGGGTATGCAAAACGGCAGGAATATTATCCCGAACAGACACCGGTCTTCATGGAAAAGATTGGGAACATGTCGGAGCATTTTGGCGTTCAGACAAGATTTCCAGTCTATGAAGTGTTTGATAATGAGATTATAACCAGGCAGGTACTGGAAGATTTTGGTTTGCCCTCCACAGGAGGCGGGGAACGAAAATGTTTATTCTGCCAGACTCTCACGACAGCGACGGAAAAGGAGATAGGTCAATACCTTGATGATATGGTACCCAAAGCAATTGAATTTATAGAACACAGGCAGGCTGGGAGAATAAAGGAGGCCGCCGCATGTTTTCCTCCTGGGAACAATTAGCTTGTAGGCTCATTTGCTATTTATCAGGATTTTACTCTCTGAATCGCATATTCCTTGAAATTATAATATTTCAAAGTCAGCTAAGTCTACGATTTGTTTTAAGAGAAACCAGGAGCTAGAATTCAGAATCCAGAATGGACTGATTTAATAATTTTTCTATTGGATTATCAGCACTCAGCAAGCTCTTGCAGGATATTCTCACAACAATTCAGTGGTCAAATATATAGCCTATTGATCGGTGACTCTTGAAATACATTGGTTTTTTCGGGTTTTCTTCAAAATATTTACGAAAGCGGACTATAAAATTATCAAGGGTTCTGGTTGTTGATGCGCGGGAATAACCCCAGCCTATTTCTAGCAGCGTTTTCCGTGATAATATTTTACCTTTATTGTTTATGAATAATTTCAAAAGTTTCACTTCCTGCTCAGTAAGCGTAATCTCTCCCATTCTGCAATTGGCAGTGGCGCTGCTGAAATCAATACGGTTTTCTCCAAATATATATACCTTGCTTGTGTCAGGGTAATTGATGGTTTCATGAGTTTTATTTTTTCTTTGCCAGGAGGATCTGGTCAGTAAGCGTTTAATCCGCAATAAAAATTCCTCGAGGTTAAATGGTTTTGAAAGATAATCGTCAACTCCGAAGGATAGTCCTTTGATTTTGTCATCTGAGGCTGCTTTTGCTGACAGGATTAATATAGGAATACTTTCATCTTCGAGTCTGATGCTTTGCAGAACATCCAATCCGTTCATACCAGGAAGCATTATGTCGAGCACTATTAGATGGGGACTCCAGTCATTGTAGAGCTTAAGCCCTGTTACCCCGTCAGAGGCGATAAGCACATCATAGCCTTGCAGGGAGAGGTTCAACT
Source organism: uncultured Desulfobulbaceae bacterium (assembly GCA_947258675.1). The sequence goes on from CAMYJP010000013.1 coordinate 6,115, forward strand.
CTAACCCTTCAGCAATATGTGAATCATCCTCAATTATAAGAATACGAGTTTTTGCTTCTGTGTTCATATGACAATTATTAGTTTAGGGTTGTAATTCCACGCAGCTCGAAGTCTCGGCTTATCTGCTGAGGGAGGGGTAGTTCATTTGTGTATTTGGGATTATTATGATGAATTGCGCTCCAAGGCCGGTCCCTTTGCTTTTGGCTTTTACCTTCCACTTATGCAACCTGGCGATATTTGCAACCATGTATAACCCGAGACCACTGCCGTCATCCTGTGTTTTGCTCGCTCCTTCAGCCTGATAGAATTTCTTGAATATCTTTTTTGTTTCATTTTTATCAAAACCTATACCATTGTCTGAAAAAACAAGATGCAGTTCCTTGTTCATCTTTTTAAAGGAAATATCTATTTCTGGCATCTCTGTTTCATTATATTTAATGGCGTTTGTCAACAGGTTCATAAGCAGCATTTCAAAAAGAGGCAGATACACCGAGCAGGGATAGGAGACTTTCTCCGGATTATGTATCCTGATAATACATTCTCTTGATAACTGATTGTTTTTTAATAAAAAATCATCAAGAACTCTGGCAAGATCAAGGACAATTAATTCACCTTCGTACATTTTTCCTTCAAGCCTGGCAAGGTTGAGAATTCGGTTGATATTCGAGGTAAGACGTTCGACATCTGCAAGCATATATTCAATGTATTTTAGCTGCATATCTCTGGGAAGAGAATATTTTTTAAATGTCTCAAGGTACAGCTGTAGGGATGTCGCCGGTGTTTTTAATTCGTGGGTAAAACTATTGATGAAATTACGCTGCATACGGTAAAGCTGCAACGTTTTTACATTATATGCAAAAATAATAAAAATCCCGACCAGAATGATACCAACCAGGACAGACAAAACAACTATAACAACCCAGGTCTGCACGTCAAAGAACTGACCAGGATCTAGATCGAATTTTCGGATTACCCCTTGCAGTCCTATACTGACTTCTACGAACCAGTAGATATAGAGAAAGAGGGACAAGCCTAGCGCAAGAATTGAAAAAACAAAGATAAAAACCGGATGTAATAGCCACTTTGTGTGTTTCATAGCAGTAATTATATATGGTTTTTATTCAATGCCAAAACTGAAAATAAGAGAAATGTAAAACAATTGTAAATCCCAGGATAAAACTGTTAATCAATCAGACTTCTCCTTACAATGTGTCGATAGTAATTAACGGGACCTCTCAACTCAGTTCAAAACTATTTTCTTGATTTAGTACCTAACGATCTTCAGTTCGTTTTCCAGCAGGTTTCTAATCCCTGAATTGAACTATGAGTGTAGATGGTTTGTTGGACCGCAACCAATTGCTTTTACTGCGGATATATTCCAACAAAGCCGATGCCTGAATGTATTTCTTAGTAACAGTATTTGTTGCTAAGAATTTTACTATTTTCACAATACGTCTCTACATTTAAAAATCTATCTGAAACATAAGGAGAAGAAGTAATGAATACACAACCTGTTCACCCCCTTGGGACCAAAGCTAAAATATTGTTGTCTTCAGTCTTTGGGCCGTATGCGCAAGATGATGAATATGGCAGCAGGAGTATAAATCCCATGGAGCTTTACCAGAACCAGGTAACTCGTTTTCAGGGAGTCTTTTCTCTCCGTATGTTTCATCGTTCTTTCGGTTTGCTTATGATTCAGGCAAATCTGCAAGCGCCTTGCACCGTTCTTGATTTTCCTGAATTGGATCGTTTCATAAATGAAATCAGTACTAATCATTATGATATCGTCGGGTTAAGTGCAATTATTCCTAATGTGGGCAAAGTAAAAAAAATGTGTGAGCTTATTCGGAAATATCTTCCAAACGCAACCATAGTGGTTGGCGGGCATATTGCGAACCTTGCCGAACTTAACAAAACCATTTCTGCCGATCATATAGTTAAAGGGGAGGGTATTCAGTGGTTTAGAAATTTTCTGGGCATGGACAAGAATATGCCTGTAAACCATCCTGTCGCCTTTTCCGCAACATCAACGAGAATTCTGGGACACACCCTGACTGATAAACCAGGGGATACAGCAGCAATCGTAATACCATCCGTAGGATGTCCCATGGGATGTAATTTTTGCTCCACTTCAGCTCTTTTTGGCGGCAAAGGGAATTTTATCAATTTTTATGAGACAGGGGATGAGCTGTATGCGGTAATGGAGCAGTTAGGAAAAAAATTAAAAACAGAATCTTTTTTTATTATGGATGAAAATTTTCTTTTGCACAGGAAAAGGGCTTTGCGGCTCCTTTCCTTAATGGAAAAACAGAACAAGAGCTGGTCTCTTTATGTGTTCAGTTCGGCAAGAGTTCTTGAGTCTTATAGCATTGAACAGCTTGTATCTCTTGGTATTTCCTGGGTGTGGATGGGGGTCGAAGGGGAAAAGAGCCAGTACCGTAAACTTGCCAATTCAGACACATACAAGCTGGTCAATACATTACAATCTCATGGTATCAGAGTGCTGGGTTCATCGATTATCGGCTTGGAAAACCATTCTTTGGAAAATATATCTCAGGTTATCGAGTATGCGATAGGTCATAACACAGTTTTTCATCAATTTATGCTATATACAGCAAACCCTGGCACTCCTCTCCACGAACATTTAAAAAAAACCGGTAGGCTCTTGCCGGAAAATGAGTTCGGACTGGCAGATGCCCATGGCCAATATCGCTTCAATCACCGCCATCCTCATATACCTGCCCATCTTGAGGAGCAGATTATCAAGACAGCTTTTGAAAAAGATTTTGAAATAAATGGACCCAGCTTATTCCGAATGATTCAGGTAATGCTCCAAGGCTGGCAGCGTTATAAATATCATGCTGATGATCGAGTTCGAATTCGTTATAAACGTGAAATAAATCCATTACAAACTACCTATGCCGGAGCAGTTTGGGCGATGTTGAAATGGTATAAGGAAAATACCCGGCTGGCAGAGAAGATGAGCGAATTGCTTTTGGATTTATATAAAACTTTTGGTTTTAAAACCAGGTTGATAGCGCCGATTGCTGGAAGGTACATTTTTGCTGCCATGAAAAAAGAGGAAAAAAGGCTCGCAGAAGGGTTGATAATGGAGCCGAAAACTGTATATGAGAAACAGATTGATTACGCTGTATGTGAAAGTAAGGAGTTGCTGGAAAACCAAGAGGAGATACCTGAAATGCTTAGTTCACCTGTATAACCTGTTTTTTTCTCAGGATGACCTCACGATTGCTTGGCTTCCATGCTTCGTGTTACTGCAGGTGAGAAGGAGTAAAGCACAAGGTAAAGAAGAATTACATACCCGAAATAGGGAGTAAACAGGGAAACAAGGACGATAAAAGTATTAATTCTAGTGAACCATGGATGCGTATCCATATATCGGCCAATGTGCAGGTAGTGAATCGGGTACGTATTCATTACCACTGCTGCGAAGATCATCAAACTAAAACATATAATTCCCCAGCTATACATTATTTCAGATGAGCTTTCAGCCGCCTGGCTAAACATGAGTAGGGGGGAAATTACCAGCAAAGCTGCTGCTGGAGTAGGCATACCTTTAAAATATCCAGGAATTGGTGCACGATCCATAGTGAAATAGATGAGCCGTCCAATACCCATAATAAAGTATAAAAAAGCAACCAAACCAAGCCAGAAAGGAGCAATCCCTAGGTGAGGAAAGTTTGAAAGAGTAATGAAAAAGATTAAAGCAGGAGCAAGGCAAAAACTTATTCCATCAGCAATATCATCTAATATGGCTCCAAAGGGAACCTTCTTTAATGGTTCCTGACTGGAAGAAGGTTCAGTAAGGCCAAGTTTGCGGGCAAGTGCGCCGTCTAATTTATCAAATATGGTAGCCCCCATTAGAAACAGGAAAGCCTGATGAATCCATCCCTGATATGCGAAAATAACAGCCAGAACACCCATTATAGCATTAAAGAATGTTAAAGCATTAGGAAACAGCGAAAGAATGCGCCTCCGCAGCAAGTCATCTTCTAAACAAACTTCATCCAGACATAATGCACCGTATTTTCTGCAAAAACCAGCAATGGAACCAAAATTAATAATGAGGAAGATAATTTCAATAATAAAAAAAGTGCGCAGCGGAAAATTCGCCAGCCAGGAGATTGATGAATAGATCATGGAATCAGCTTTACCAGGCAGATAAAATACATGAATATACAATAGCGCTCCAACCGGAGCCGCCACCATGGTCCGCAGTCTGGTCAATTCTCTGGTTTCAGGTTCAAAACCTTTTTGAGTTGCATAGCTGCGCATAAAGTGGGCTACGTTGTCTCGGACAAGAACAGTTATGCAAAGAATTAGGACTAGTATGGCGTGCAACATTTCAGGTCTGGTATGGGCTCGATCAATATATATGAGTCGCCACATCATACCGACTGAAACAAGGGGGAATATGGTCGAGTAGACAATTTTGTCCATGATTCGGTCAGCAAGGCTTGCCAGGGTGGGATGTGGCGGATAACGGGCGGCAAACCATCCGTCAAAAACGTCAAAACTCATTGAAATCAACAAGAGAAAAACGCCGGTTTCATACAAAATAATATTCCGGTCCCACATCACTCCGATGGCGCAAAGCAGCCCAAGGAAGACGAGTGGCGGTCTTCCATAAACCAATATGGCTGTCAGTCCTTTGGGAATGTTTGGTTTACCTATCATCTTGAAAATAAGATATTGAGTGCTTATCGAATCTGAAGCAATCCGTTAACTATAAACTGTACTGCGATGACTGCCAGCAATAATCCGGTAAGTCTGGTAAATAACCGAATGCCACTTACCCCTAATACATTCTGAATTATTGTGCCCCAACGGAAAACGCAATATATTATAAGGCTTGCGAAAATAATAGAAAGAAAGAGAAGAACTGTTGTTATTGAAAAGAATGGCGGGGTTTTTACCAGGACAGCAGTAATGGCGCCGGGTCCAGCAAGCATCGGTGTTGCCAGAGGAACCAGGGCAACATTGTCCTTTTCAATCCCTTCTTCCTTTTCTTCAGAACTGGTTTTAATCCCACTCGGAATAAGCCGCAGCATCTGCAGGGCGTAAATCAAGAATATAAGGCCACCGGCTAATTGAAAGGCAGGAAGACCTATACCAAAGAATGCCAGTATAAAATCCCCGGTCAGTGCAAAGAATATGAGAATACAGCATGCGCCTCCTGCAGTTATGGCAGCTGTGCGGTTTTGCTTCTCAGTAGAGTTGCTTTTTGTAAATAGCAGGAAAAAAGGAAGATTTCCTATAGGGTCCATGATAATGATCAAGGGAATAAGTATGGTTAGAAAATTCTGAACAATTTCCATTCGCTATATCCTCATGGTCATAATTAAAACAATCACCTTATCATTTAACCCTGCTGAAGAGTTGTGCCACAAAGCTGCGATCATAATCCGGTGGTTTTTCGAGCAAATCGGATATTTTTTTTTGCAGAAGATCCGCCTTTTCAATATGGGAATTTCTCTCTTGGTCTGTCTGGTCAAAAATCGCAATACAGTTTTGCTCAAGCTCGGAAAAACCTCTGTAAAGTCCTTGCATAATCCCTTTTCGGGCAGATTTGTATATCGAAGGACGAAGAATTTGATAAAGAAAATAAGGAAGCAACCATGCCAGGATGATAAAAAGTATCGAGTGAATGATAAAGTCCACCCCTAGAAATGGCGCTTCACCGGAGAGCCCGAGAATGTATCCCTTAACCACGGCTATAGTTACCCAGCCTGCCACCCCTAAAGGTAATATTGCAGTGCATATTTTGAGCACCTTCCTAACAGTCCGTTGCAGTGTTGAGCCGGGCGAATTAATTGATTTCAGCAGGGTATCCTGAGTTTTTAGAGTAATCCCATTTGTTGCGTTTAGCAGAAGAGGTTGGAGTTTTTTTAGAATTGGGGAATCTGGTAAGGATTCATGATGTGCATCAATTTGCAAAAGGTCGAGTAGTTTGAATAATTTTGTTTTTGCCCAATCATCCCACAAACCTTCACACAAATGAAGTAGTTCGGAGGCTGAGTAAAGGCCGGTGGATTCTTGAATTTTATCGTTTTTATTAACAGTATTAGCTAAGGAATCGGAAACAGGCAAATTTGTTTGTTTTAATCTTAAAGGTAAAAAGGCAAAAGGTGATTTGTGATTTCTCAGTGCAAGGCGGGAAGCGATTTCGTTAATCTGAATGAACATCCCTGAAAGTATATCAGTTTTAGTCTGCTGGAAATGATCTATAAATTTTTTTCTAATATTTTCCCATTTCGATTTTCCCCGGAATCGCTTGACAGTGAGATCAAAGGCATTTCTTATTTCAATCATTCTTGCTTTTTGACCCGACAATTCAAGCATCTTGACGCCATGGGCCTTTACAACTGTATCAATTGTTCTTTGAAGTTGGTGCAGCTCATCAGAGTCTGAGTTTTTGTCGTAGAGGCCGCATGTCTTAAAAATAAATGGAACATTGAATCCCCCATCTTCAAGAATTTGTTGAAAATCATCAACCTGCTTCTGGTACCCCTCATCCCAATGGTTAAATACAAAGATCCAACCATGTTTGTATTTCCTTTTCAGCAAGATATCCCATCCTGCATCATCACGATAGCGTTCAGGGCTTACAACATAAATTAATAAATCAATATAAGGCAGCCATGCAAAGGCCAATTCCTGGTTTTTTACGAGGGTACTGTCAATATCGACCATATCTATCCATAATACTTGCCGATATTGTTCATTGTTATGGTGATAAACTTGTAGTTTATCCAAAGGGAGATCATCTGGTAATTCAGCAAGTTTTATCTCATCATGCAAGTAGAAAGTAATTTGATGGGAAGTCGGTCTTTTCAAACCAACTCTGGCAATTTCCTTGCCGGCAATCCGATTGAGAAGGCTGCTTTTGCCGACACCAGTCCCGCCAAAAAAAGCTACAACCAGAGGTCTGTATATTTTATCAGAAAAAATTTCACCTGGAGTTGCCATTTCTACAGTTTGAAATTGTGCCTGGTCAATGGAATTCAGCCAGCCAAGTTGGTGCATATGGTTTACCAGATCGTTAACTTCACCGGTAATAGTGCTAAATTCATGTGACATGTCTTAACGTATCCAGAGCTAGATTTGCAGAAGTATATTCTTTTCTTGAGATACCTGAAATACGGAGGTCATCCAGATCAACGAGCAATAACCGCAATTTCGGCAGAATACCATTAACAAAAACCTCTTGCTTCACAAATGCAAGTTGGCGTTTACGAAGATCAGATGCTACACTGGTCATATAACTGCCTAGGGCACTTTCAGTGAGGATGGATGTAAAAGCAACCATGGCAGGAGCAACAAAAAAGTCGTGCAGCCCAAGTCCACCGCTTTTCAGGGCCAACGCAATCGCTGCAGCATCCGTTGTCACTCTTGCTGCTCTTAGTGTGTTAAGCAGAGCTGGTTTTTTTTGAAGTTGTTCATATAGTTTGTTGGCGGCAGCCTGAATTTCAGGTTTAAAAGCATCGTTATACTGATGAACTGTTTCCTCAAAATTTTTTTCAAATTCATTCTGTTTTTCTGCAATCCGTTTATTGAGCAACTGCCAAAGAAGAGGAGTATGAACCGTTTGACATTGATCAATGACAACTCGGCTTAATGATGAATATAAACCGGTTAATACATCAAACAGGATTTTTTCCTCATAATTCATTTTTTGAGCGGAATTTTCAATGATATGAGAATGTTTGCCATTGAGAAGTTTCTTTCCTTTAAAAAGCTGTCTAACAGGCCAGGTTATTAATTGGCGAAAGTTTGACAGGGCGGACGCTAAAAATGGAATTTCAAGAAGATACAGGAGTTCAATAAGGGCTCTTTTGAATGTATCAAAGCGCTGGGGATGGTCAAGGAAGCTGGTGTTATAAAGTGTTAATGCATTATCTGCAAGTGTATCAATTTCATGGTTCCATGTATCAGAAGCCTCATGTTCTTCGGTAACGGCTTTGAACCAGTTATCCCAATGATTATTAATAAAATTAAGAGACCCTTCCAAGCGTTGCGGACGCTTTATCTGGCTGATCAGATTATAAAATTGTTTTTGCAGAGTGACACCAGGTTGAGTTGAACTGATATCTTGAAAAGAATCAATTTTCTGGAGTTTGGGGAAGACAACTGTAGTTATCTGTGATTCTTCAGATTGCAATTTGGAAATTTTATCCAGCAGAGCAGTGCGAAGTATCTCTTCCGATTCCTGAGTGACCTTGTTCAGGCAAATCAAAACAGGACGCTTGAGCTCCAATAAAAATTGAAGAGTATCCCATGCCGATCTGTCAGAATATTTTTCAGGGGTGAGCAAAACAATAAAGGCATCGGCCAGTGCTGCTGCTTCAAGAAAACCCTGTCGATAATTATGAGCTGACAGCGAATCGAAATCAGGAGTATCCCAGATAACTATTTCTTCAGAAATAACATCTTGAGATTCTGGGAAATCAATTGAACTGTAATAAAAATAATTTTTGTTTTCCGTTGTTTCTGATTCATATTGAATGCATTCCCAGTCCGAAAAAAAAGGTATAAGCCAGTCAGGTTTATTTGCATGTCCGTTGAGAGCAATTGCATGCGGGTGTTTTGTGAAACCGGCAAGAGGGCTTGCCTCAGCAACATTTTTATTCAGTATCAGATTTATGAATGTGCTTTTCCCTGTCTGGGTGGGACCGATAACTGCCACCTGCAAGGGCCTGGTATGTGATATTACAGGAATTTGAGAGTCACGAAGCAGTATTTCAGCCAGTTTTAGAGACAGAATCCGGTGACTGCTATCAGAATATTTTAAAATATCAGATTTCTCAGGAGATAGTAATTCAGGGGCAATGGCATGGTAATATTTTATCAATCGAACGATAAGTTCGTGGAGAAAGGCCGATGATTTTATCGGATCTTGGTGAATCAGGTCAGTTTTCATAATCCTGTAAAACCGGATTTAATCTATTGCAGGTTATATTCTCAAGAATCAAGCGTTTTTGTATAGTAACAATACTAGCATGGCAATAATTTTCGCTTAACATCATTTCTCTGAATCGGTTAACTGTCGATTAACTCTGAACGCGAGAAATTTGCGTTTTTAAGTATCAGGAGAGAAATGTCCACTGAAATAGAGGTCTGATCAATTAATTGCAGGGAAGGCCCATCTTTTTGCCAGTTTCATCTATGCGGACAAACGTTATATTAGTGGAAAATATGAGTTCACTCTCCCCAGTTTCCACAGATTCGCTGTTTACGTTCACAGTGTATTGGGCAGAGGTTTTTCCTTCATTTGCTCTATTGACGGAAAATCTCAAAATTGTTCCTTTCCGAACGTTTTTTTTGAATTCCACTCTATCCATGCCGATGGTTACAAAATTACATCCGGGATAATCGAGGCTTGCTGCAATCCAGGAAACCCATCCACCCATTTCAGCAGGTTTCCGCCAAATAAAAATCCATAATGGTTCAGATGTTCAGGAAGGACCAGTTTGTGATTTTCCATTATAATACCATGTTTTCATAGCCTGAACTGTACAGTGAGCGCATTCCCCGTAGCTCGAAGTCTTAGGTTTAACTGCTGCGAGGAGCTTTAATAATTCACAAGCATTTTGTTCCTATCTCTTTCAGGACCGGGCTGGTGAGATTAAAATGATCAGCAAGAGCAAGGGTTCTATTCAACCTTTCTGAAGCTGATCTTCCTCTGCATTTATGGTCTGGAGCAGAAGCAAATGAAAGCAGTAATTCTTTTAACAGGTAATCATGATCTAAAGAAATCTGTACCAGTTTTTCCTGAATGGCTAATATTTCTACCGCAATAGCTATAGTTTGTTCCTTGTAAGTATTCAGAAGTTCTTTAATAGTGATATCAAAAAGCAGGCCACTAATATTGATGGTTAGAACGAAGAGGTTTTTTTTAACCAGAGATGAAATAAGATCATCAAAAGTTGAAAGGATAACTGTCGGTATTTGGAGGCTATCAAGAGCTTGTTTTAAAACCCCACCATTCGGGCCATATATAGGTGATGGCTGCAGAACTTTCACATCCATTCCTTTTTTCTTTTCAAACCAGACTGAAATAACCGTAGGATCAGTTACATCGGCGCTCTGCCAGTCATTTGGTAAAAGTTCGTTTTGAAGCAATACGAGTTTATTTCGCCAACCATTAGGAAGTTTCCTAAAAACAGTATGAAGTTCACTTTCGCCAACAGCAATCAAGATAAATAGCGGGTCGACCAGTGTTATGGCAAATTGACTATAATCTGAATCACGTAAAATTGGATAGACTGGGTAGCCAATTTTCAGAAGCCCTTTAGCAAAAACACCTCCCATCTCACCAATGCCAATAAGTGCAACCGGTTTGTTGTTCATCATAGCATCCTGGAAAAGTGTATGGTTGTTTGTCTCTGAATGATTGAAAAAGTCCATTCAGGATAGGGTTTCAAAACTAGGAGGGGGGTGACATAGCAGACAGGAAGCAGACAGGAGTTCGGAAGAGCGAAATATATAACACTTTGGAATGAATGAAATATGGTCATTTTTTTTATAACCATATGAATTTAAAACAGAAATATTTTTTCAAGTATCAATTTCCAAGATTGTAGTGAAAACAATCAACCGAGAATTTTGGTAACTTTTTCCAGCAGCATATCAATTTCAAACGGCTTTTGAATAAAGTCATCATTAGGATCAAGAAAAATTTCAGTAAGTGCCTTTTTTTTATCGTATCCGCTGGCTATGAGAATATTTATATTCGATTTCATTTTTTTGAGTCCCTTAAAGACTGCACTCCCGTTCATATCAGGCATCTGAACATCAAGGATAATAAGTTTTATTTTATCCTTGTAGGTCCTCATCATCTGTAAAGCTATGTGTCCACCGGTCGCTGTTAATACATCGTACCCATGACTCTGTAAAATATTCTCGATTATCTGGATGACCTGTGGATCGTCATCAATTAAGAGGATTTTTCCAAGATAAGCTTTGTTCGGTTCCTCAGTGTGATCTGAATGTTGGGCTTCGATCTCAATTTCTGTTGCGCGGCGAAGAAGGACACTGAAAGTAGTTCCTTCGTTTGGGATACTCTCCAGAAGGATAGAACCTCCATGGTTTTGGGCTATACCGGCAACTGCTGCGAGCCCAAGCCCTCTTCCAACAAATTTGGTGGTAAAGAAAGGTTCGAATATTCTCTTTTTAACATCTTCTGTAATTCCAGCACCAGTGTCTGATATCTTTATGCAGACATAATGGCCAGCTGGATGTTCCTTATGAAAAAAATCTTCCCACCCTTCAATTTTGGCCACATTTGAGGTTACGACTGATAATTTTCCTCCACTGTCTTCCATTGCTTCAAAAGCATTAGTAAACAAGTTTACCAACATCTGTCCCATCTGCCCGGGATCAGCAAAAACCGGCCAGAGGTTATCTGCAAGTTCAAGAGAACTGTCCATGCCGGCACCCTTGCCCATATGACTCAATGCTAAAGATTCTTTGACAATTGCATTAAGGGAAAGAACCTCCGGCTGATAATTTCCTCCTTTTGCATATGCTAGCAATTGTTTTGTTAGATTGGTCATTCTGTGCACTGCAAGAATAATTAATTCTGCGTACTTCTGACAATCATGTTCTTTATGCATTTTTCTCTGAAGCAATTCCGCGCTTCCAAGTACACTCATAAGAATATTATTGAAATCATGAGCAACACCGCCAGCAAGGGTGGTTATCGATTCACCTTTCTGTTGTTCGAAAAGACGTAATTGAAGTTTTTTCTTTTCTTCTTCAAGAATAATCCTTTCAGTTATATCCCTGCCCACTTCTATTAAACCAGCAATTTCACCCTGGTCATCAAATATTGGTGAAGCAAGAAGTTCTACGGTCTTTTTTGGTATGTCCGGCCGGTTATGAACGTGAGTGACGGAATATGGTTTTTTTGTTTTGAGAATCATATCCAGCGGGCATTTATGGTCTGGGCTGGAACAGGGTTTATCAGCTTGGTGATTTAACTGGTAGCAATATAATGGTTGGATATCCGTTTTCTCGAGCAGATAGAGCTCTCTTGCTGATTTATTAATCATCTGTATTCTGTAATTCAGATCAATTACAACAATTGACTCAGATATACCATCGATTGTGGGCATTTTTTAGTTTAACTTCATTTTTGTGGAGAGTTTTTTCCGCCTTGTGCCTTTCGTCTATTTCTTTAAGAAGATCTTTGTTTTTATTCTTGAGTTCAACAGTTCTTTCTTCTACAAGTTCTTCCAGCTTATGCCTGTATATTTCAAGTTCTGCTTCTGTCTTTTTTAAATCAGTAATATCAAATATAAAGGCAAAACTCGCTGGTTTGCCTTCCCATTCAATGCTAGTAACATTGACCTGCAGCCAGAGAGAATGACCAGATTTATGAATAATCTTAATCTGGTAAAAATTTGGAACTGCTTCACCGGCCATTCTGCGGTTATGACGGTCCAATATCATTTCCCTGTAATCAGGATGAATGAAATCAGTAAACGGTCTACCAGCATAGTCTTCTTCACTGCAATAGCCGGCAATATCCAAGGCCTTTTGATTAAAGAATTTTAACAGGCCATCCTGCACAACCATAATTGCTTCATTTGCATTTTCAATAACTATCTGATACCTTTCCTCAGTCTGTTTAGAGACAGTGATGTCTTCATGGGTAATAATAACTTTTTGCACAGTAGTGTCGGTTTTGTCTAACAATGGAAAAATCCGTGACCGCGCACAGTGTTTGCGGCCTGGATAACCGGATTCAACCGGGTCAAAAGTAAAGTCAGGAATTGTGGTTGATTCACCAGCTAAGGCGCGGGTGACCTTTTGTGAGATTCCAATCGTGTTCGACTGCCTGTCTGTTAAGATATTAAATTGGCCAACAACATCAGCTGCTTTGACACCCCATAGCGTTTCCCATGCTTTATTTGCATGAAGTAATATACCATCGATTGCATGAATCTGAATTGCAGTTGGAGAATTTTCCAGCAAAGTTTTGAAATGATTGCCGCCTTCAAGGATGGCTTTTTCGATCTTGCTGTTTTCAGTGGCAATGATTTTCGAATTCATTAATAGTCCCATTCCTTTTTTAACGGCAGACTTTTTGAAGAAACGTGTATCGCTAACCTTTTACATGCATATCTACCATTAATGAATCCAAAGCGAAATGTCAAACATTCGTGCCATTCAACATGCTGTTATGAAAAGAAATTGTTTGTATTAAGGCAGCGGTTAATGCGGAAGTGGATGAATGGAATCCTCTTTTTATAGGAGTGGTGATTAAATCAGAACGATAAATGAATGATGGGAATTCAGAAAGCAGGTATAGGGGATTTCTCAATACCATGCCCAAGTAGTATTTTTTGCATGCGCAGGACCAAAAGTAAAAGAAAAGCGAACTACATAGCTTTGAACCACGGACCTGTTCACACTAAGTCGTCTAGACAAGAAACGGCCTGTTCTAATTGAGTAAGAGTGTTACATTAATTTTCATCCGGGGCTTTCAGATGAAGGCATCTCGCATTTTTTCATAGTAGAAATCCCAAATGGAATATAAGCTGGGCACCAGCCGACTAACGAGGTGAATAATGGTACCAGTCCGAGGAAACCCCACAAACTGTCATACATAAACCCAAGCCCGATTATTGTAAGTCCTACTATGCCTCTTAAAATCCTGTCAGCAGTTCCCATATTACATGTCATGCTGTACCTCCATATTTTAATATTTAATAAAACATTGATAATTTTGACTCATGTCAATGAAGGATCTAGTAATTCATCATAAAATATTCATAACCTATAACCTGGTTCCTCATGTTAGAATAACCCATATCCGTCGCTTGGTGTTTACTCTCAAGTGATAGGCATCATGACGTTTTCAAGCAGTTGAATATGCATATTATATAACTATCAAATATTGGTCCTTAAGATACTAATAAGAATATATTCAAACTAAAAAAGAG
>CAMYJP010000014.1 GCA_947258675.1 uncultured Desulfobulbaceae bacterium
AACACCTTCCCTGCAAATTGAACCGGAATTAGTGCTAGTAGATATGCTACCGATCGTTGAGCCGTTGTAGGACCCGGTGGAATCCGCTACTGAACCGCCTGAAAGATCACATTCATCAAAATGATAGTCGGCTAAAGGAATGACCAGATCGGGAATGTCTGCATCAAAGGCCTGGGAAAAAACAACGATTCCAGCTTGTTCTGTGGTGTGGTTGCGTTCGCTGTTCCGAGTCTGGTCTTCGTCAACGGCGATATTGATACTGGAGTTGTTGGGAGCAGCGCATCGGCGAAGCCAGCCACCGTCTCCGCCATAATGAGTATTCTGTGTTGCAACTGCGAGTGGTGCGGAACTGTATGAACCACTGAAAGGAAAGCTATAACAGCCATTGCCCCAGCCACGAATAGTTCTGGCTGTCTGCATGGTTTCATAATCGATGGTATTGCTGCCTGAGTCTATGAAAGTACCGGAAAGATTACCGGTTACAGCAATGTAGGCTATGGTTTCATTGGCAGAAACAGCTCCATTGCCTGCTGTATCGTCCTCGCAGCGGTCAAGAGCTAATTGGACATTTGTGCTTCCAACAATAATTGCTGTGGTAAGCCAGGGAACAGAGGGAGCTCCCGGCACAGCAGCCGTTTCGTTGGCCATGGTTTGTATCTGGCCGAGAATTGCCGGGGTGGATGAAAAAGATGCAGAAAAATTTATTGTCTCATAAGACTCGGACTCTGTTAAACCTGCCCCATGCTGCACTCGGGTTGTGCTCACTGATCCTGCCTCGAATATGGTGCCATCGGCCAGCTGATGGGCACCTGGTTCTATGGCAAGGTAGTGAATAGTAGTGGCTGGTTGTATACCATCTTCACCTGGGGGTTCTACCTGTGCTACTTCGAATTGTGTAGTGGTCACATTACGTATTCGAACTGAGCCTGGTTCGGTATTTTCATGAGCCGGGAGGATAAAGACAAGAGGTGTTGTACTGTATGTCTGGCGGAGAGATATGGTCTGAAATGTTGTGCTGCTTGAAGATACAGCCGGTAGGGTTATGGAGTTTGCCTCCATTTTCCATGCCAAGGCCATGGACGGGAGTAAAAAGATTGCCATCGCAGTAACCAGAATAACAGACCTTTGAATGCGTAAGGATATGGAGTTGCAGGTTTTTTTTTGCAAGCCAATTGCCTTGTAGGCTGATATCGATCTTGTTTTCAATATAATATTCCTCTCATAGTGGATATATTTGAAAACATGTTGATAATACTGTTGAACCAAAGGTCCTTAAGCGTTCAGTATGATTCTGTTCACTCAGTTGTTCTGAATAACAATGGTTCACAGCAATTCCAGGTTCAAGATTCAATATAAAATAGCGTTTGCTCATTTCTGCGCCCCCTGCAGGGCAAACCATTGAGCAATGAACCATTTAACCATCCGGCTTTTATGATTTATGATAGTTTCAGATTTCTTTGTCAGTAGATTGAATTAAATAATTATTTAATTCCCGCAATTCCGTAAACGATTTGGTTTCATATATCTGTCTACGAATAGCAGCACCACCTTGAATACCTTTGAGGTACCTGCCAGTATGGTTTTTGGTTCTTGCCAGAATAGTATCGGCAAGATGATACTTTGAGATTAGTTCGAGATGACGTTCTATGCAAAAGAGTCTCGGCATCAGAGTGGAAGGGGGTGGTTGTGGTTGGAATACCCAGGGGTTATCCATTGCCGCCCGGCCGATCATCACTCCATCACAGTCAGTTTTCTCCATCATGCGTAGACCGTCCTGATAGGTCATTATGTCACCGTTGCCGATAACAGGTATAGTTACAGCCTGTTTTACTTTAGCAATGATATCCCAGTCAGCTTTGCCGCCAAAACCTTGTGACTGGGTGCGGCCATGAATAGTTATCAATGCTGATCCGGCATCTTCGGCCATTTTAGAAATATCAACAGCGTTTATAGTCTCCTGAGTCCAGCCGCTGCGCATTTTTACTGATACTGGAATTTTTGACTGCTCACAGACTTTCTTGATGATTCGCTTCGCCAGATCAGGTTCTTGCATGAGAGCTGAGCCGGAACCGTTCTTGATAACCTTTTTTACCGGACAGCCCATATTGATATCAATCAGATCTATTTGTCGGTCGGAAAGAATTCTTGCCGCTTCCCCCATGATATCCGGATTAGAGCCGAACAATTGAAAAGCCACGGGCCTTTCTTCAGCGACTGTCTGGATCATCTGCAAGGTTTTTTTCTGGTTGAAGGCAAGACCATGGCTGCTGATCATTTCAGAAAAACATAATCCGGCGCCATATTCCCTGCACAGAAGCCGGAATGCCAGATTGGTGTACCCGGCCAATGGGGCCAGGATAAAGGGGTTTTTCTGGATGATCGCGGTGATACTCATGGCTTATGGAGAGAATGATTATGGTGCTGATAGGGATTGTTGGATACTAGTTGATTGATAATTCTTGCAGACTATTAGGTTCAAGGTTCGAGGAACAACGTGTTTTGTCAGTCACTAACGTCCATTTATTAGCTATCCTGCAATAATATCCTTCGGCTGCTACTTGGGTAGGTTAGGTCGATCATAGGATTGATTAATTCAGATGGATCTGATTGTATTTAATATACGCAGGTAAATTATTTCAGCAAGATCGTCATTTATGATGGCCAGGGCTTTCTGCTTGTTATCCCTTGTGGAAACAGCGTCAGGCGTCACACTGACAGCCTCTTGAAATGATTGAGTCTGTTCCCAGAGGATTTCACCCGATTCCTCTTTCTGCATTGCATAATGGACAGTTAGCGTTACATTCAGTTCAACTGCCTGGTCAAATTGACCGTAGGACAGCGAGGGCACATTTATTGAACGTATTTCTCCTGTTAATAGGTACTCTGATTTTTGGCGATCCTGGGTTGCCTTGATGTGTGTTGATTTTTTGAACCAGGTAATAAGTCTTCTGTATAGTTTTGTTTCTAACCCGAGTTCATTTGTTCTGTTAGGCCAGATGTCGACATAAAGATTTATAGTCGGAAGTGACTCACCCTCCCTGGTCACGTAAGGGTTATAGTAACCGCAACCGGCCATACTAATTGTTAATAGAATAACAATTAGTAATGAATAGCGAAGAGTGAAGAATGAATAATTAATAGATCTTGATCGACCGTATCTATTATTCATTATTACTTCTTCACCATTCATTCAATTTGCTCCCCGCACAGTTTAAGCCACAACATTAACAAGTTTTTTCTTAACTATGATTACTTTTCGAATCGGCTTATTATCTACGAATTTTTTTACTTTTTCATCTGCAAGCGCCATTTCCTGAAGAGTTTCATCGGTTATATCAGCTGGAACCTGCAACCGGCTTCTGACTTTGCCGTTTACCTGTATCACTATTATTAACTCTTCCTCCTTTGCTGCTTCCGGGTCAAAGCCTGGCCAGGTCTCCTCGGCAAGTGTTTTAGCATGGCCCGTCATTTGCCAAAGTTCTTCACAGAAATGCGGTACCATAGGGTAGAGCAACAACAGGATTGTGTCCACCGCTTCCTTGGTGACTGCCAGATGAATATTATCCTTGCTGTCTTCTGCGCTTAATGACAGAAGGGTGTTTACGAGCTCCATGATTGCACTGATTGCAGTATTAAAGTGAAAATCACTTTCTACATCATTGCTCACTTTTCGTATTGTTTGATGGGTTTTTCGGTGCAGGGTTCGACTGGAATCATCCATTTCAGTTGGCAGGAATCCGTGATTATCTGCTAATAAAGATCGATTAGCGTATACGAACCTGTATACCCGATTTAAAAAACGGAATGCACCTTCAACGCCCTGGTCGTTCCACTCCAAATCCCTTTCCGGTGGCGCGGCAAAAAGACTGAAGAGCCGCACGGTGTCAGCCCCGTATCGTTCCACCAGGTCATGTGGATCAATTACATTTCCTTTTGATTTGGACATCTTTGCGCCATCTTTGATGACCATTCCTTGTGTCAATAGATTTTTAAACGGTTCGTTTATGGAGATATAACCTAGGTCTCTCATGACCTTAGTAAAAAATCGTGCATAGAGAAGGTGAAGAATGGCATGTTCGACACCGCCAATATATTGATCAACAGGCAACCAATAGTCTACAGCCTTCTTCAGTAAAGGTCCGTCAGTAAAACCAGGACAGGCATATCTGGCATAATACCATGAGGACTCTACAAATGTATCCATGGTGTCTGTTTCTCTCCTGGCATTGCCATTACACTTCGGGCATGTAGTTTTATAGAAACTTTCCAAGGTATGCAGCGGTGATTTTCCAGTATTGTCAGGCTGGATATCTATGGGCAGGATTACAGGGAGTTCTTCGGTCGGTGCCGGCTGGGTACCGCATTTTTCACAGTGCAGCATAGGTATCGGCGCCCCCCAGTATCGTTGTCTGGAGATACCCCAGTCGCGCAGTCTAAAAGTAATCTGTTTTTTTCCAAAATTTTTCTCTTCGGCAAAGGTGGTAATGGCTTTTTTAGCCTCATTGGAATCCATACCATTGAATTGTTCTGAACCTTGGAGGATCCCCGGTTCTTCATAGGCTGCCTCCATAGTAGAAGGATCAAGTTGATTATCGGGAGATTGGACAACTACAGATATGGGTAGGTCGTATTTTTTTGCAAATTCGAAATCCCTCTGGTCATGGGCTGGAACTGCCATTACCGCACCAGTCCCGTATTCCATAAGGACAAAATTGGCTACAAATATCGGAATTCTCTGACCGTTAAGGGGGTTGATACAATGACAACCCAGAAAAACTCCCTGCTTCTCGATTTCTTCTTCCGGTTTCTGGCGTTGTTTTTCTAGACGGGTCAGTTCAACAAATTTATTAACATTTTTTTCTTCAGTTGTGTCCTTTGCTAATTGAACCAATGGATGCTCTGCTGCAATGGACATGAAGGTCGCTCCGAAAATTGTATCCGGACGGGTAGTAAATATCTTGAGATATTGATTGGAGTTCTCTACAGGAAAATCAATTTCCGCACCTTCACTTTTGCCGATCCAGTTACGCTGCATGATGAGCACCTTCTCTGGCCAGCCGGAAAGGGAATCGCATGCAGCCAATAGTTCTTCAGCATAGTCGGTTGTTTTGAAAAACCAGCCGTGCATATCCTGGGGCGAAACCAGGTTGTCGCATCGCCAGCAGGCACCGTCGATTACCTGCTCATTAGCAAGAACAGTCTGACACGTTTCACACCAGTTGACCGTTGTCAGTTTTCGGTAAACCAAACCTTTTTCGTACATCTTGATGAAAAAAAGTTGTTCCCACCGGTAATACTCCGGGTCACAGGTTGCAAGTTCCCGATTCCAGTCATAACTAAAACCCATGCGCTGTAATTGTTTTTTCATATAATCTATGTTCTCATACGTCCATTTCGCAGGATGGGTGCTGTGTTTGACTGCAGCATTTTCAGCCGGCAGGCCGAAAGCATCCCATCCCATGGGATGAAGAACATTAAATCCCTGCATACGTTTATAGCGAGCCACAACGTCACCGATGGTATAATTTCGAACATGGCCCATATGTATTCTGCCAGAAGGGTAGGGGAACATTTCAAGCAGGTAGTATTTCTTTCTTGCATTATCCTCTGTAACAGCAAAGGTTTTGTCGGCCATCCACCTGTTCTGCCACTTCTCTTCAATGGTTTTAAAATCATATCTTTCGAGATGGTTCAGTTTCTCTGTGCTTGACATGGTAAATTCCTGTTATCGGTCTCTTTAACAAGCTGATTATTTCAGGGATGTGGCTCTTAAGGGTTGGGTGGAAAGGCAATATTAACGAAAAGGCGGATTATTTGTCACTTGAATTCAAATCAACAGGCGAATCTTTAATAAATAATGTCGTCTATTATTAAAATTTTATGTGACTTGCATCCGGATAAAAACATTCTCGCATGGAAACCAGGTTTACATCCAAATTACTGCGTATACGCTACAGGTATATCGCGATTTATAAAATTTTCAAAAGAGGTATGTCTATCAATAAATGTTAATTCAAATCTTCCCGTGGGGCCGTTACGCTGTTTACCGATAATAATTTCGGCAAGCCCTTTTTTGGGATTGGTTTCCGATGAATTATATATTTCATCTCGATATATGAAACAGATTACGTCAGCATCCTGTTCAATTGCCCCCGATTCTCGCAGGTCGGAAAGCTTGGGGTGCTTGTCAGTTCTATTTTCCAAGCTACGGTTTAATTGTGAAAGGGCCATGACCGGAACGTCCAGCTCTTTTGCCATGGCTTTGAGAGACCGCGATATTTCGCTGATTTCCTGCTCTCTTCGTTCAGCTGAGGAACGGCCTTGCATAAGCTGGAGATAATCAACTACCACTAAACCTATATCATGCTCAGTTTTAAGTCGTCTGCATTTCGCTCTCATTTCCAATACTGTTATGCCGGCAGTATCATCTATAAAAATGGGGGCTTCGGAAAGATCTCCTGCAGCTTTAGTAAGCTTTGGCCAGTCGCGGTCTTTTAAAAATCCGGTTCTAAGACGCTGGGAATCTACCCGGCTTTCGGAACAGAGCATGCGCATGGCCAGCTGATCTTCTGACATTTCAAGGCTAAATATAGCCACTGGAATTTTTTGCAGAATTGCAGCATTTTTGGCAATATTTAATGCCAGGGCAGTTTTTCCCATGCTCGGTCGGGCTGCCAGTATAATGAGGTCAGATGGCTGAAGGCCTGCCGTCAATTTATCGAATTCTTCAAATCCGGTTGGTACACCGGTGATAAGTTCCTTGCGTTCAAAGCGTTTTTCGAGGGATTTGAACGTGTTGGGGATTATCTTACTGAGTGGTTGGAAATGCTGTCCGCTTTTGGAGCGCGAGATTTCAAAGATGGTCTGTTCCGCATCATCCACCAGAGATTCAATTTCATCCTGCTCATCATAGCAACGAGTGGCTATTTCGTTGGAGGTTTGGATGAGTCGGCGCAGAATGGATTTTTGATGGATAATTTTTCCGTAAAAAAGGATATTAGCAGTAACTGGTACAATATCCGTAAGGGAGGCAAGATAAGCCGGGCCGCCGATCGCATCCAGCTTATTTTTATCTTTAAGAAGGTTGGTTACTGTGATTAAATCTTGAGGTTCGTTCTTTTCGAACAGCTCAATCATTACTGAGAAGATGGTTTTATGTCCATTCTTGTAGAAATCTTCCGGGCTCAATACTTCCAGAACTTTCACCAAGGCTCCCTGTTGAAGCAGTATGGAGCCTAATACGCATTGTTCCGCCTCCAGGTTCTGGGGCGGAAGTCGATGCGCAGTTGCTAGTACTTTCGTACCTGCTTCCATATCATTCGTATCAATTAAGGGATAGTATGTTCTGTTTTACGTCCTATGCCTTGCAGCTCAAAATCGCAGTTTATACTCCTGAAGAGTATTTAACTGCTGCAAGGTAGTTCATTTTAAAAATGGGAATGTATTATTCTTGCTCAAGGGGTACTACTTGAACAGCTATTTCCGCATTAATCTGATATCCCACTTTAATCGGAACTACAGTTTCGCCAATAGATTTAATAGGTTCATTTAAAAGAATTTTTCTCTTATCTATCTCAATCCCTGCTTCTGCCAGCTTTTCAGCAATATCTCCTGTAGAAACGGACCCGAAAAGTTTGTCTTCCTCTCCAACTCGCTGCTCTATTTTAACGGTGGTTCCGGACAGTTTTTTTGCTAAGGTTTCAGCTTCAAGTTTTTGCCTTTCCTTTCTGGAATTAATTGCGGTCAACTCCTGTTCCAGCTGTATTTTATTAGCTTCATTAGCAGGGACGCCTATTTTTTTAGGGATAAGATAATTTCGAGCATAACCCGGTTTTACTTTTACGATGTCGCCCTCTTCTCCAAGATTATCAAGGGTTTTTTTGAGTATAATCTCCATTTTTTAGCCTCAAATTGTTAAACGGTTAATTGTTCCTAATTGTGATGATCGTCATTAAAAGTTTTTTTTGTTGTTTTCTCAGGTGTCTTGATTTTTCTGAAATCGGCCCAAACATCAGCCAGTCCGATTACTGATAAAATAATGATGCCGAAAGTTTGGATTACAACAAAGGCATATATCAGTACTCGCAGTGGCTGGGGTAAACCCCATTTGTTCAGTAGACTAGCAAGAACAGCAGCTCCTTGGATAAAAAAAAGGGCTCCCCATATAATTATAACGTTTACCCCAATTGTCTGTATGGGCGGAGTGAAGAGGATTATAGAAACACTCCCTAAAATAATACCCCATACAAGATTATCGGGTAATTGCCATTCCTTAAAGTTCTGCCAGGGGGCAAGACTCTGTCGCTTTTTTCTGAGCAGCCAATTGCCAAGAGTCTGGTTAAGCCATACCGTATAAAGGATGCTGGTAATAAGCAAGGCTGGCAGTACCTTTGGTATGACCACTCGCAACTGTTCAATGGCAAGTTCAAAATTTTTCCAAGCGTTGCCTGAAAGGCCCGCCTCTTCCCTGTAGAGATTAACAGCGCCTATCAGGCCTCTATCCAGAGCGTTTATAAGTTCAATATAAGGGTTGATACGCTCTACCAAACCGAAAATAAGCCAGAATAGCAGCCAGGCCGCACCCAAAGCAAAAATACCGTTTAAGCCAGCATGAGCAGGTGTTGCTCTCATTTGGGCGGCTTGATAAAATACAAACCCCAACGGTACCAGAGTTAAAGAAAATATCAGTAACGGCAGCGAACCAAACAGCAATGCCACCCCGGCGGCAACCAGAATTGAATTTCTGATGAGAACTGAGCCGTCCCTTTGTCCGAAGCAGGCAAGATAATAGAATACCGGCGCAGGAATAAAGCACGTCAACCAAGCGGCTTTTTCCGGAGTGATTGCCGGAAGAGACAGAATGGCAATCAAGACGACCATGCCTATTCTTATATCTAAAGCGGTTCTGCTATTTTTCCCCTCAACCATGCCTGTTGCTGGTGCGTCTATCTAGAAAGGCGTTGAACCGGAATAGGGCATCAAAGCAATTTGCCGAGCCCTTTTTACGGCCTCAGTAACTTTTCGTTGGTGCTTTGCACAATTTCCGTATATTCGTCTGGGTATTATTTTACCTCGTTCTGTTACGAAATTCCTTAATGTCCTTACATCCTTATAGTCTATAATCAACTTTGGGTCGGAACAGAAGCGGCAGACTCTTTGTCGTGAGAATATTTTTTTTCTTGGGGGCATTGTAGTCTCCGTTTAAAATGACTTGAATACTGTCAATTATAATTGAATTAAAAAAATAAATTCGATAAATATTATGGTTAATACAGTGGAACCTATTCAACTTCAATCGATTCAATGTCAACTTCATTGGCATCATTCATGACTTCTAAGGAATCAGTTTCTTCAGTTTTTTCTGTCTCCTCTGTTTTCTCTTCGCTCACTTCCGGAATCTTGGCCAGTTCTTCCTTTATGGCATCAGGATCGCATGAATCGGCCAGTTTCAGGGTCATATATTTCAAAACCCTATCATCTATTTTTGAAGTTCGTTCGATTTCGGCCACTGCGTCTGGACTTCCCGCATAGTCGATGTAAAGGTAATAGCCCTGATTTTCTTTTTTGATAAGATAGGCCAGCCTTTTAAGGCCCCATTTATCTGTTTTGATAATGGTTCCATCGCTGTCTGTAATGATGGCACTGATTCTGTCGGTTAGCTCGGTGATTTGGTCCTCACCGAGACTGGGTCTGAAAATGAGAATGGTTTCGTAACGTCTCATACTGCTTTCCTCCTCTTGGACTAGAAGTGGCCCTCGCTTTCCAGATAACCGCAGAGAGCGAGAAGGGTCTGGGTTTATACTTCCACACTATTTTTGGAACAAAAAACAATCACGAAAACTAACATGGTACAGAATGCACTGTCAAATATTTTTTATTTTCTTCCAGTATCCGAGCCACTGTTTTTCACCAAGATCGGTGGGAGATTTGCCAGATTCGCTTATGGCATTTTTCATTTTATGAAAACGGTTTGTGAATTTAATTGTAGATGCGTTAAGTGCATCTTCACAGTTTATACCAAGCTTTCTGCCTATATTTGCCATGACAAAGAGAACGTCACCAAACTCTTCAAAAACTTTCTGTTTTTTTTTGCTATCCAGAGCCTCTTTTAATTCTGATACTTCTTCAGCTAATTTATGGAAAATCTGATTAACGTTTGCCCACTCAAAACCTGAATGAGCAGCCAACTCTGAAATTCTTTGAGCTTTTTTCAGAGCCGGGAGAGATCTGGGAACCTCATCAAGAAGAGTTTTTTCTTTCTTGTCCTGGTAGTTATTCTTCTTCTTTTCAGAAGTTTTAATTGCGAGCCAGTTTTCTCGCAGTTCCTGTTCAGATTCAGGAACAAAGTTTCCAAAAACATGAGGGTGACGACGGACCATTTTATCAGTAATGTTCGTTAAAACATCTGTAATGGCAAAATGGTCGTCTTCCTGGTAAAGTTGGCTTAAAAATATAACTAAAAAGATTATATCTCCAAGTTCTTCACAGACATTGTCAGATTCCTCCCTATCTATGGCCTCCATTGCTTCATATGTTTCCTCGAGGAGATAGGATTTTATGGTTTGCGGAGACTGTTTTTTGTCCCATGGGCAGCCTTTTTCCGATCTCAGTGCCCTGACTATCTTGATAAGTTCTCTGAATTTTTTTGTTTCATCGTCCGGTATTTTTTTTACCATAGTGTTAAATGACCTTTTGTTGAAATGTCTAATTTAGTGTATAAAATTCATCGGGTATGTTACAGCTTTTTCTTTTTTGTTTAACGGGAAATCCTTTAATATTAGCTAGTTGCTACTCTTGAATTTATATAGCAGGAAAGAAAAACTTCTATAGCGGAGATATTAAATCATCCCTTATCTAAAAATGCTTTCTTTTTTGGTTGTAATATAGGCTCACATTGTTATATATTGGCACGCGATTTTCTCCCTAACCAACATGTATATCTATTTATGATTTTACCAATAAGCATTTAACCAAAAAGCTGGGTACGTGGCGTTTGAAAAAAGCTTAATCAATAATAAAAGCCTATCTTTGATAATCTTTTATTTCTGGCGTTGTTATGACTACTTTAGGGACACTAATTAGCGGTATGTTTGAGGAGATTGTTTTGTAATGAAGAACCAAAAAAAGCTACTTTTAGAAAAACATAAAGATATAGCGAGGATTGACCAGCAGGAAAAACGCACACATGGCTGGTATGTCCGTGTTCGATTTGAAGGGAAGACAAATTCTAAATTCTTTTCTGATCGAAAATGCGGTGGTCGATACTCAAGCCTTTTGTCAGCTTTGGCCTGGAGAGATAAAACAGAAGCCAAATTGGGTAAAGTCAGGACTGACAAACAGATTGTGTCGGTGAGCAATTCAAAAACCGGCGTAGTGGGGGTTCGACTCAATGAGAAGCTGAATAGATATGAAGTGAGTTGGGTCTCAGCTATCGGTAAACAGGGGAAAACCTCGGTTTCAATTGCCAAGCATGGCAAGGAAAGGGCTCTCGAGATAGCCTGTGCTATCAGAAAAGCAAAGGAAGCTGCTCGACTTTCAGGAGATTGAATAGTAATAAATTGTGGAAGCTTTCAAGCATGATTTGTAAGTGAACTAGGTTGGGCACCCTCAGAATTTACGTTTCAAAAGTTCATAAAAATTATAGGAATAAAACCTGGATGTGCTAATCATTTGGTAGTTCGTCATGGTTACCTTACGCCAAGGGGAAAACAGGTATAAGCCTGACAGATGAATTGAGGTAAAATGCGATTTAGATGCAGGAAAGTTTAGAATGGCCTTGACAACTTAATGTAGATTAGTAATATTGAATGTTTGCGTTATCCGTTTACCTTGTGTTGTTACAGGTGACCCTGATATTTTTTCACATTGATAATCGGGTTTTATAAGAAAAAGCTAAGAAGAATATTATAACCGGCGGGTCAAGATATAGGGCGTCGGCAAGATTGAGACAAGAAAATTTTGGAGGATTTTATGTACGCCATTATCCGCACCGGCGGTAAACAATATCAGGTTTCGCCCGGCGAACGGCTCAGGGTGGAAAAAATTGAAGGGAATATCGGCGATTCCATCGAATTGTCTGACGTATTGATGGTAGTTGATGGAGAAAACACCAAAGTCGGTCAGCCAGTTTTAGAAGGAACGACTGTCTCCGCTAAAATTGTTGAGCAGGGAAAGGCCAAAAAAGTAATTGTGTTTAAAAAGAAACGACGTAAAGGATATCGAGTAAAGAGAGGACACAGACAGTTGTTTACAGCCTTGGAGATTAATGAGATTTCAACATAATTGAATTTTTTCTCTGAGTTTCCACAGCAGAAGGTCGATAATGTGGTATCATATATCCTTTGGAATTGGTAAAGGTTTAGTGTAAGGGGTAATCAGATGGCTCATAAGAAAGCAGGCGGAAGTTCAAGGAATGGTCGTGATAGCGCAGGTCAAAGACGCGGTGTGAAAATTTTTGCAGGTCAATCAGTATTAGCAGGGAATATTCTTGTGCGGCAGCTTGGCACAAAAATACATCCTGGCAGTAATGTTGGTCTTGGTAGGGATTATACACTTTATGCCAAAATTGATGGTGTTGTGGCCTATGAAAATTTTGGCCGGGACCGCAAGCGGGTCAGCGTTTATCCCGCCTAACACGAATAAGATTCGTTCGAAAAATATCTGAAGAGCAATCTGCAGTACTGATATTAGTGTACATACGCTTCGGATGACATATAACTCATTATGAGGTAAGAATGGCGGGTTTCGGCCCGCCATTCTTAATTGAAAATGGCTTTCATCGACGAGGCCAAATTTTTTGTCAAAGCCGGCGATGGCGGGAACGGGTGCATCAGTTTCAGGCGTGAAAAATTTGTACCCAGAGGGGGACCGGACGGCGGCGATGGTGGCGACGGCGGGGATGTAATAATCGAGGCTTCTCGCCGACTCCATTCTCTTATTGATTTCAAATACAGATCACATTTCTTAGCGGAAAAAGGCACACACGGCCAAGGCAAAGATAAGCACGGCCGTAATGGTAAGAATTTTATCTTGCATGTGCCTGTCGGTTCTATTATCAAAGACGCTGAAACAGGTGAAATTCTTGCCGATCTCCTAAATGACCAAGATCGTTTTGCTGCTGCTGAAGGTGGCTTTGGTGGACATGGGAATGTTCATTTTGCTTCAAGCAGAAACAGAGCACCGAGAATAGCTGACAAAGGTAAACCCGGTGAAGAACGATGGCTGCGAATTGAACTAAAACTTCTGGCTGATGTCGGTTTGATTGGGTTACCTAATGCTGGCAAATCTACTCTACTATCCAAACTTTCCGCTGCGAATCCTAAAGTGGCCTCCTATCCTTTTACAACCCTGGAACCCCAATTGGGTGTACTGCAATTTAAGCATTATAATCCTTGTATAATTGCAGATATTCCAGGTCTTATAGAAGGTGCCCATGTTGGAGCGGGATTAGGGTATAAGTTCTTGCGGCATATAGAACGTACGCATGTACTTCTGCATGTCATTGATGCTTCAGGGGAAGAAGATAATCCTGTTAATGATTATCAGACTCTTGAAAATGAGCTTCGGATGTATAATGATGAACTGCTTGGTCGCCGAAGGCTTGTATTGTTGAATAAAATTGACCTGGTAGAAAGTGAAACAAGGTTGAAGGAACTTGTTGACATATTTACAGGTTTAGGACTAAAGATCATAGCTATTTCTGCATTAAAGGGTGCAGGTCTTGAGAAGCTGAAAGAGTCGCTTGTCAATATGCTTGAAGAAAGGGAAGACATCGCTGAAGAAGGAACGAAATGAACCTTGAGGATCATAGAGAGCAGGAAGGCTTTGATAGAATACCTTATTTGGAATATGCCAGACGTGTTGTGGTGAAGGTCGGTTCTGCGGTGGTAACTTCGCCGGATGGGCTTGATCGAAGGGTGCTTAAAAATCTAGCTGATAATATTTCATATCTCTATGAGCGCGGTATTGAAGTAATTCTGGTCAGTTCCGGAGCAGTAGCGGCTGGGCAGAAAAGATTGGGTGTTTCCATCAGCCGTGACATATCTTTAAAGGAAAAACAGGCAGCTGCTGCTGTGGGACAGAGCAGCCTTATGCAGGCCTATGAAGATATTTTTTCCGGTTTCGGCCGTAAAGTGGCGCAAGTTCTTTTAACCCATGATGATCTTTCACATCGGGATAGATACCTGAACGCACGAAACACTATTCTCACTTTATTGGGTTGGGGAATAATGCCGGTTATTAATGAGAATGATACTGTTTCGGTGGAGGAATTACGGTTTGGCGATAATGATACATTGGGCTCGATGATCACAAACCTCATAGAAGCCGACCTGTTTATCTGCTTAACGGATGTTGATGGTCTTTATACCGGCAATCCACATTCTGATCCTGATGCTCGTCAGGTTTATACTGTAAAAAATGTTGATAAACACACTGTACAGATGGCCAACAATGTTTTTGGAGCTTTAGGATCTGGCGGTATGCGTAGCAAAATTCGTGCTGCAGAATCGGTTTCTGTGCGCGGCGGCGGATCTTTTATCGGTTCCGGCCATAAGCAGGATATAATAAAAAAACTGTTTGCCGGAGAACCGGTAGGCACTTTTTTCTTGCCCAGCCATGAGAAGATGCAAAGCCGTAAACATTGGATTGCTTATGTGTTGCGGCCCAAAGGGTATCTGGTACTTGATGGAGGTGCCTGCCGAGCTTTGACTTCCGGCGGTAAAAGTTTGCTTCCATCCGGTATACTTGAGGTGAGGGGTAAGTTCAAAGTCGGGGCATCTGTGCAATGTATTGATGAAAAGGAAAATCCGATTGCCACCGGCTTGACTAACTATAAAGCTGCAGATTTGATTAAGATCAAAGGTTTGAAATCTTCTGAGATTAAGTCTATTTTAGGTTTTAAAGACAGTGATGAAGTTATTCATCGAGACAACTTGGTAATATTGCAGTGTCCGGTTCCATGAAAGTTGGGTTCTATTTTATGATGTTATATAAAGTTGGGCCTGTTATTAATTTGATTTGTTGTTATTCCACCTTAAAACAAATTAGGAGCTAACCATATGTCCGTACGAGACACTATCGAAGGCATGGCTGCTGAAGCAAAAAGAGCATCACGGGAATTGGCCAATCTTACTGCATCCTCTAAAAATAATATTCTTAATAAGATGGCGGAAGCGTTGATTGAAAATTCTGAATATATACGGCAAGAGAATGAAAAGG
>CAMYJP010000015.1 GCA_947258675.1 uncultured Desulfobulbaceae bacterium
TGTCCCGGGACTGCTTTGTGCGACCCAAGAGTATCTCGAGAAAAAGCTCATTTATTATAAAATGTATTCATATATCGATTCAGCTTTACCAACAGATGCCAATCTGTTGCTGGTCATGACAGGCAATCAGGTATTTTACCTTAAACGGCCCTTTTTTTCGGATTCCATTTTTGAAAGTCATACCTTTGAAAATATCCTCTTTGAATCAAAATCCGCAACAACCATGAAACAAACCTTTCGCGAGCGGGGCTGGACTCATGTCCTCTTCCGCCTGGATTACCTGCTCAAGAAACTTGAACCCAAACTGACAGCTCCTCTGCGCATTAAGTTGGAAGATTTTTTGAATACTGAATTTTTCTTACTAAAAACATCTGGACCTTATCAGCTCTATGAAATTTCCAGCTAGGTTGAGGAGTCTGACAAACACACGTCTGATGAAATCGGGCCGCTTCATACTATTCCGTTATCAGCAATAGTAAATCAAAGAACACCGGCTGAAATATTTGCCGAAGTCTATGCAGAGACTAAATTTCTGAAAATTTTTTGAGTCAACCTGACATATGTTTCCGATTAGAGAATTTACAGGGTACCGTCCCATTATTAGCTGGAACAACAAAATAGAAAGATGCTCGAGCGGCTGGTGCTTCAATGATGAAGTTGCCTGACTTTTTTTTCCGTTTTGTAAACACCGATTTCCTGTCACCATCACCAACCTATTACTTCACCTCATCTGCTGAAAAAATATATTTGCAAAAAACAAAAAATTTATTATTTATGAATATTTGGCTCAATTTTCCCGCTGGTCCTGATATCTTTAGGAAGCGAGTATTGAGCCTTAATTTTTTCAGAGAGTGGGAAAATGAAGAAACATTTAGTGTCTCTTTGGGATTTTAGCGGGGAAGAGCTTGAGGGCTATATTCAACGGGCTGTTGAGCTGAAGCGTGAGGCTAAATCAGGACTTCGGCATAACCAGCTTGCCGGCAGGACTGTGGCCTTAATTTTCGAAAAGGCTTCTACCAGAACCAGGGTTTCTTTTGAGGCTGCAATGTATGGTCTTGGTGGGCAGGTTATTTTCCTTTCTTCAAAGGAGACACAGTTGGCAAGAAGTGAACCCTTAAAGGACATGGCCAGAGTTATGTCCCATTATGTCGACGGTCTTGTCGTTCGTACATATGGTCAGGAAATTATTGAGGAGATAGTTCGTTATTCTACCATTCCGGTGATTAATGCCTTAACTGACCTTCATCATCCCTGCCAGATATTAAGTGACATAATGACTGTTATCGAAAAGAAGGGAGCTTTGGATAACGTCAACATCGCCTGGGTTGGCGACGGCAATAATATGGCAAATTCCTGGATTCAGGCAGCCAGCAGGCTGGGCTTTCCTTTAATGTTAGCCTGCCCTGAAGGATATGAGCCGGATATGTCTATATTACAACAGGCACAACAGAAAGCAGTAAAACCAATAACGTTAGTTCGAGATCCTGTTGAAGCAGTAAAGGATGCCGATGTAATAAATACTGACGTCTGGGCCAGTATGGGACAGGAGAGTGAACAGGAGGTTCGTGTTCAGATTTTTAAAGCGTATCAGGTTAATGAAGCTCTTCTGCAGAGGGCCAGACAGGATGCTATTGTCTTGCATTGTCTCCCTGCCCACCGAAGTGAAGAAATTTCAGAAGAAGTACTGGAAGGACCTCATTGTGTAGCCTTTGACCAGGCTGAAAATAAACTTCATATTCACAAAGCGATATTGGAAAAACACTTAGGAATGAAGAGTGAAGCAGATGGCAGTGTCTAAAATTGTTCTAGCATATTCAGGAGGTCTTGATACCTCTGTTATACTCAAATGGTTAAAAGAAGAGTATCAGTGCCCGGTAGTAGCCTTTGCTGCTGACCTAGGCCAGAATGAGGATTGGGCTGCAGTTCGAGAAAAGGGGCTCGCCACCGGCGCCGAAAAAGTTGTCATTGCTGATCTAAAAGAAACCTTTGTCAAAGATTATATATTCCCGGCCTTTCGCGCCAACGCCATTTATGAAGGCTCTTATTTGCTGGGCACCTCCCTCGCACGTCCATTAATTGCAAAAGAACAGGTGGCGGTTGCTGAATCCGAAGGTGCTGATGCGGTCAGTCACGGTGCTACCGGTAAGGGGAATGATCAGGTTCGTTTCGAGTTGGGATATATGGGCCTGAATCCCAAATTGAGCATTATTGCACCATGGCGAATCTGGGATCTTGATTCTCGAACAAAACTGGTCGCATATGCTGAAAAGCATAAAATACCGGTTCCGGTTACAAAACAGAAACCTTATAGTTCAGATGAAAATCTTCTGCATATCAGTTTTGAAGGCGGCATACTTGAGGATCCCTGGCAGGAGCCCGATGAAGACATGTTTCAACTGACAGTTTCTCCGGAAGCCGCTCCGGACAAACCGGCCTATATTGAGATAGAGTTTGAAAAAGGAAACCCAATGGCAGTTGATGGCGAGCGGATGTCACCAGCTGTTTTGCTAACCAATCTGAACAGATTGGGTGGAACCAACGGTATCGGGCGTCTTGATATGGTTGAAAACCGCTATGTCGGCATGAAATCTCGTGGCGTTTATGAGACGCCGGGAGGCACGATTCTGCGGACAGCGCATAGAGACCTGGAGACTATAACCCTGGATCGTGAAATAATGAAAATCCGTGACAGCCTGGTCCCAAGATATTCAGAATTGATATACAATGGTTTCTGGTTTTCTCCGGAAATGCGTTTGTTGCAGAAAACCATAGATGATACTCAGGAAAAGGTTAACGGTGTAGTGCGGTTGAAATTGTATAAAGGAAATTGTATCCCGGTCGGCAGAAAATCTGATGATTCGCTTTATCATGAAAGTTTTGCTACTTTTGAAGAAGATGATGTATACAACCAGGCCGATGCTGCCGGGTTTATTCGTCTAAATGGCTTACGTTTAAGAATCGCAGCGTTGAAGTTGAAATGAAAACAGACAAAAAAACTGAAAAACCATGGGCTGGTCGTTTTAAGGAAGATACTGCGCAATCGGTTGAGATGTTTACCTCTTCCATCCATTTTGATGTCCGGTTGTACCGCCATGATATCGCAGGAAGTCGTGCTCATGCCAGAATGCTGGCCAACAAAGGTTTGATAACCAGTAAAGAGTGCGAATCCATCGTGCGGGGGCTGGATGAGATTGAATCCGAAATAGCAGGCGGCCATTTTGTGTTCAGACCGGAACTGGAAGATATTCACATGAATATCGAACGTGCCCTGGTGAAAAAAATCGGTACAGCCGGTGAAAAGCTGCACACTGGGAGAAGTCGAAATGATCAGGTCGCATTGGACCTGCGCCTTTATCTTCGTGCCGAAAGCAGGCGTTTGATTGAATTACTGCATAATTGTCAGAGAGCACTGGTGCAAATTGCCCGAGCCAACCTTGGTCTTGTAATGCCAGGCTATACACACCTGCAGCGGGCACAACCTGTTATGGTTTCCCATCATTTGCTTGCCTATTTTGAAATGTTTAAAAGAGATCAGGCCCGGCTGGAAGACTGTCTAAAGCGTATTAATGTCATGCCTCTTGGCAGTGCAGCCCTTGCCGGGAGTGGACTTCCTCTTGACCGCGATTTTGTTGCCAGAGAACTTGATTTTCCTGAAATAGCAGCCAATTCTATGGATACAGTTGGTGATCGGGATTTTGCGGTTGAATTTCTCTCGGTCTGCTCGTTTATTCAGGTACACCTTAGCAGATTGTCCGAAGAATTGGTGCTTTGGGCGAGTCAGGAATTTTCATTTGTTGAAATACCTGATCGATTCTGTACTGGTAGCAGCATTATGCCACAAAAGAAAAATCCTGATATTCCAGAACTTATCCGAGGTAAAAGCGGCAGAGTGGTTGGTAATCTGGTTGCGGTTCTAACTGTTTTAAAAGGCTTGCCGTTAACCTACAACCGTGATCTGCAGGAGGACAAAGAACCAGTTTTTGATACAGTTGACACAGTTACCCAGTGTTTGGCGTTGATTACCGAACTGATCGGCGGGCTGGAATTCAACCAGGAGGCTCTTAAAAGGGCTACGGACTCGGGTTTCCTAACCGCAACTGATCTTGCCGATTATCTGGTGCTTAAAAATATTCCTTTCCGCCAGGCGCATGCAATTGTTGGGAATGTTGTCGCGCTCTGTATTCAGCGAAATATTGAGCTCTGGGATCTTACACTAGAAGATCTTCAAGGTTTTTCCAAAAGTATTGACAATGATGTCTTTGAATTTCTGACAATAGATGGATCAGTAAACAGCCGTGTAACCAAGGGAGGAACAGCCTTGCTGAGGGTTTCCGAAGCCCTGGAAGAGGCTGAATATCATTTAGGGCTCAAAGAATGATCGATTTGCGGGCCAGCACCGTTTTTTTTCTGCCATTTTTTTTTGTTTTATTATTAGTCGGTTGTGGGAAGAAAACAATGCCCGTGCCCCCTCAAACAGTGGTCCCGGAATCTATCACCGATCTACAATATGCTTTGGATCAGACTGGGGTCACTCTCACCTGGTCCTTTCCAGGTAGGCTGGAAAATGGTGAAAGACTCTCCTCTATAGAAAATTTTAGATTGTCTCGAGCCATGGTGGCTTTGGAAGAGTACTGCACCGGATGTCCTTTGCCATTCAGTCATGTCACCATCGAGGGAGGCAGGCTTGCTGACAGTGAAGAAAAGCGCATTGCCATCTATCAGGAAACTGATTTGCAAAAAGGTCATCGTTATTTTTTTAAGGTTCAATCCAGGTCTGGTTGGTGGTCTTACAGCGGAGATTCCAATGTTATTTTTTTTGACTGGGATTCACCGCCAAACAGTCCTTTTAGCCTGGATGTCAAGTCTGCCGACAGTGCTCTTTATTTGACCTGGCAGGGACCAGAAAAATTGATGGATGGCACGAGAATTACGGATGGCCTCTCTTATCAGCTATACCGCAGTGATAACCCTTTGATTGTTCCAGCCGGGGCGGACGATCAGGGTTTTCTGCCATTAGGTGGTTTGATTGGCAAGGTAGGATTTGTAGACAAAGGTGTCATAAATGGCAAGGCTTATTACTATTTTGTCCGCGCTTTTCGCAGTCATGGAGAAACCCTGCAAGGCGGTGCACCCAGTCAGATCATAAGAGGAGTTCCGAAAGATGTAACTCCTCCTTCTCCTCCATTAGATGTTGTCGCAGTGAAAACTGTCGCTGGAATTGCCCTCTCCTGGTCAGCTGCTCAGGAGAAGGATGTTGCAGGATACCGTATTTATAAACGGTCATCAGTCTCACCAGATGCGTTACTAATTGGTGAGGTGGCTGCACCCAATACCGTATTCACCGATAAAAAAATACCCGGGGAGACTGAGCTAGTATATTTTGTTACTGCTGTCGATTATGCTGAACCGCCGAATGAAAGCAAACAGTCATCGGAAGTGGTCTTTCGATGATGAAGCAATCCACCTGGGTAAAATTACATTAAAAAGATTATTGCCTATGCAGACATAACAATAATCAAAATACAGCGAGTTAAGGAAATGCATCATTTCAGTTACAGCGAAAATATACTTCACTGCGAGTCGGTACCAATACCCGTTATAGCAAGAGAGATAGGTACTCCATTCTACCTTTACAGCAGTGCTACTCTTGCCCACCATTTTAATGCTTTTGATACAAGTTTTGCAGACATCTCACACCTTACCTGTTTTGCGGTAAAAGCATGTTCTAACCTTGCTGTTTTACGGCTTTTTGCAAGGCTCGGTAGTGGTGCTGATATTGTATCAGGGGGGGAACTTTTTCGGGCCTTAAAAGCTGGTATTGATCCTAAACGCATTATCTATTCAGGTGTTGGAAAAACTAGAGAAGAGCTACGATACGGGCTGGAATCAGACATTCTGATGTTCAATGTTGAATCAGGGCAGGAATTAGAACTTCTCCAGTCAACAGCTGAAGAACTGAATGTAACTGCGCCAATGTCAT
The DNA here is from genome assembly GCA_947258675.1 of uncultured Desulfobulbaceae bacterium. Next base: position 5,981 of record CAMYJP010000015.1, read on the forward strand.
TTCGGGTAAATCCGGACGTGGACCCAAAAACCCATGCCTATATTTCAACCGGGCTCGCTGAAAATAAATTCGGTATTCCCATTGAGGAGGCAGCAGCAATGTACCGGCGGGCATGTACTATGCCCAATATTGAAATACTTGGAGTGAGTTGTCATATAGGTTCTCAGCTTACCGAAGTGGCTCCCTTTGTTGCAACGCTGCAGAAAATAAAGCATTTTATCAAAAAGCTGTCAGACCAGAATATATCAGTTCAATACCTGGACCTTGGTGGTGGTGTCGGGATCAAATATCAGGATGAAACTCCACCTGATTTGAAGGAATATGCAGCGGCGGTAAAACAAGAGATGGCTGGGCTAAATTGCACCTTGATCCTGGAACCGGGACGAGTTATAGTTGGCAACGCTGGTATCCTGGTGTCCCGTGTACAGTATACCAAAAGAAATCAGGCCAAGAAGTTTGTCATTGTCGATGCGGCAATGAATGACCTGACCCGCCCCAGTCTCTATGGCGCTTATCATGATATTCTTCCCGTGACAGAGGAGCCAGGCGAAAGCGGCAAAATCATGGAAACAGTGGATGTTGTTGGACCCATCTGTGAAACAGGCGACTTTCTGGCCAAGGACAGGGAAGTTCCGGTGCTGGTGAGTGGTGAATTAATTGCGGTGATGAGCAGTGGTGCCTATGGATTTACCATGTCATCCAATTATAATTCCAGGCCGCGAGCTGCTGAGGTTTTGGTTCATGGAGACAAATTTTTCCTGATCAGGGAGCGAGAGACGTATACATCTATTATAAGTGGGGAAACTATTCCGGATTTTTTGAAATGAAAGTTGATTTTCCAATACCTTTTGTAAAGATGAGTGGATCTGGGAATGATTTTATACTTATTGATCATCGAGAAGGTTTTTTAAAGAATATCGATTTGTCGAATTTTTCAAAAGCGTTGTGCAGAAGGAAATTTTCTGTAGGTGCTGACGGTCTTATTCTTATTGAAAAATCTGATATCGCAGATTTTCGTTGGCAGTTTTTTAATGCTGACGGCAGTGTGGCGGAAATGTGCGGCAACGGGGCTCGATGTGCTGCCAGATTCGCGTTTACTAGAAATATTGCCCCGGCGTCTATGACTTTCGAAACACTGGCAGGTACTATAATGGCCTTTGTTGATGAGGATGATGACAATTCGATAAAAATTAAATTGACTCCACCTGAGAGTATTTCCCTCAACAGAAAGATCAGTATTACGGATAAGGTCAAAACTATACATTCAATCAATACCGGTGTTCCCCACGCTGTGTTATTTGTAGATGAGTTAGAGAATGTGCCGGTCAACGAATGGAGCCCGCCAATCAGGTATCATGAGGCCTTCAGCCCGGCTGGAACAAATGTTAATTTTGTACAGATTTATTCTAATAATAATCTCCATGTTCGCACCTATGAGAGAGGTGTTGAAGATGAAACCATGGCCTGCGGCACAGGGGCAGTGGCCTCAGCAATTGTAGCTGGTCTCCTTAAAAAGGCACTCTCTCCAGTACAGGTCACCACTTCGGGTGGTGACAAGCTCATGATTTATTTTTCATCCAACAGAGATAAGGAAGATCAGCTTGAATCAATATCAGAAGTATATCTTGAGGGTCAGGCAAATCTAATATATGACGGCATTCTTACTGCAGAGAGTCTGGAAGGGAGCGATTTAACAATGTGAATGAGCATTTATGAAATTGCAGTGTTTTCAGCTGGTATTCTTTTGTTTTTAAAATGACATATTTGCTGCATGCAGTCTGAAAATGAAGATTTAACGTATCGAGTAGAGGAGGTAGTGAAATGGCGAAGTTTCAAGGAGCATTTGTAGCAATTGTAACTCCATTTATTGACGGCGAGTTAGATGAACAGGGTCTTGTCGATTTGATTGAATTTCACATAGAAAACGGAACCCATGGCATAGTGCCATGCGGCACTACCGGAGAGTCTGCGACCATGAGTCATACTGAACATCACAGGGTCGTGGAGCTGACGGTTAAAACGGTTGCCGGTCGAGTGCCGGTCCTGGCAGGTTCCGGGTCAAATAGTACTTCTGAAGCGATCGATCTTACCAAGCACGCAAAAAATGCAGGAGCTGATGGGGTGTTAATGGTCACTCCTTACTATAATAAACCCTCACAGGATGGTCTCTACCAGCATTACAAAGCAGTAGCCGAAGCAGTCGATATTCCTATGGTGCTGTACAATGTTCCGAGTCGTACAAGTACCAATATGCTGCCGGCAACAGTTGCCAGGTGCGCTGAGATCGATAATATTATCGGAATAAAGGAGGCAACCGGCAGCCTCAATCAGGTCAGTGAATTAGTGCAACTTTGCCCCGCTGATTTTACTATTCTGTCCGGTGATGATTTTACATCAATGGCTACGGTTCTTGTTGGAGGCAAAGGGGTTATATCGGTTACTTCCAATGTAGCCCCCAGAGACATGGCTGCCCTAATGGAAGCTGCATTGGTCGGAGATGTGGCAGAAGCAAACAAGATTCATTATAAAATGTTTCCGTTGTTCCAGGCCATGTTTTATGATACCAATCCGGTCCCGGCCAAAAAGGCCTTGGAACTGATCGGTAAGATAAAGTCAGGGACACCTCGTTTACCCCTGGTAGAAATGAACAAAGCTAATGAAGAAAAACTGAAGGCGGCATTGGTAGCATACGGTTTGCTTTGAAAAATATTGCAGTACAGCTTTCTTTTCCTCTATTCCGCAAGATAATCATACAATATCGCCTAAATGTGTTTCAGCATTAACTCTATTAAAGTATGGGTTATAAAGGAGATGATATGGCCAAAGTCATTATTGCCGGCGCAGCAGGTCGGATGGGCAGACGAATTGGGTATATGGTGAATGAGCATCAGGATCTGCATGTCAGTGGTGGATTTGAAAAGAAAGGACATCCTGATGTCGGCAGGGACCTGGGGGAACTCGGCGGGTATAGTAAGATCGGAGTCGTTGTTGTTGAAGATATCGGGCCCGTTTTGGACCAGGGTGACGTTATTATTGATTTTACTTACCACCAAGCTACCATGGAAATTGCCCGTAAAGCTGCTGAACACAATAAAGCCATGGTAATCGGAACTACCGGACTAAGTCAGGAGAACCTTGAAGAATTGGCAGAACTTTCCAAGGGGTTTCCCTGTGTCCAGGCACCGAATATGGCTGTCGGTGTCAATGTGCTGTTTAAGGTTGTCCAGAAAATGGCTTCCATTCTGGGCGATGATTATGACATTGAGATTGTTGAAGCCCACCACCGGATGAAGAAAGACGCGCCCAGCGGCACAGCTCTGAAACTGGGAGAAATGGCTGCCCAGGGTGTAAACAGAAAACTTGAGGAGGTCGGGGTCTATTCGCGACATGGAATTATAGGTGAGAGATCTGATAAAGAAATAGGCATCCAGACAATTCGGGCAGGTGATATTGTAGGTGAGCACACAGTCTTGTTTGCCGGAGCTGGTGAACGATTGGAAATTACCCATCGGGCCCATAGCCGTGATAATTTCGCCAGAGGTGCAGCGCTAGCCGCTGCTTGGGTAGTCAAACAGGCAAACGGCCTCTATACGATGTTTGATGTCCTAGGATTGAAAGACCTTTAAATTAAATAAAATCTAACGCTTAACTATAATTGAGAAAAGAAAGGAAAGTTATAAATGATAACAATTGAGAAAGCAGCAAGACTTCAACAATTACCTCCATATCTTTTTGCAGAATTGGATCGCAAGAAAGCAGAGGCTAAGGCAAAAGGTGTAGATGTCATCGATCTAGGGGTTGGGGATCCTGACCTGCCAACCCCAGATAATATAATCTCCAAGCTGGCAGAGGCGGCAAAAGATCCACAATTTCATAGGTATCCAAGTTATACAGGGATGAATGATTTTCGCGAAGCAGTCGGTCGTTGGTATCTTGGTCGTACAGGCGTCACTCTGAATCCATTAAAAGAGGTTGTCTCACTTATCGGTTCCAAGGAAGGAATAGCCCATATTCCATTAGCATTTATAAACCCGGGGGATGTCGTTTTAGTGCCTAGTCCGGCCTATCCTGTTTATGCGATTGCTACTTTGTTTGCCGGTGGAATTCCACACGAAATGCCACTGTTGAAGAAGAACAGCTTTCTGCCTGATTTTGATGCCATCCCGAAAGGTGTTTTATCCCGTGTTAAAATGATGTTTCTGAATTACCCGAACAATCCCACCGGCGCTTCTGCATCTGCAGATTTTTTTAAGAAGGTTGTGGAGTTTGCCAGCCGGCACAACATCATGGTCTGCCATGATTTTGCTTACTCTGAAATGGCCTATAACGGATATCAACCACCCAGTTTCCTGGAAACAGACGGCGCCATGGAAGTCGGTATTGAGTTTCATTCATTGTCCAAGACATACAATATGACCGGTTGGCGTATCGGTTTTGCAGCTGGGAATGCTGAAATTATAAGTGGCCTCGGACAGATTAAGAGTAATATTGATTCAGGTATTTTTGAAGCAATTCAAGTTGCAGGAATTGAAGCGCTTGAAGGTGACCAGCAATGTTTGGCAGAGATGAGAGATATCTATAGCCAGCGGCGGGATGTGCTTGTAGGTGGATTGAGAAATCTCGGCCTGCAGATGGAAACTCCAAGGGCTACCTTCTATGTCTGGTTTGAGGTTCCGAAAAGTTATAATTCAGCAAGCTTTGCCAGTCTGCTCCTAGAGAAGGCCGGAATAGTCTCCACTCCTGGCAATGGCTTTGGTGAACCCGGTGAAGGATATGTCCGAATGGCGTTGACCGTTTCAAAGGATAGATTGCAGGAAGCTGTTGACCGCATAGCACAGGTTGGTTTTTGATCGCAAAGATTTATGAGTGAAGCTGTAATAGGTTTTGGGTCTAATCTTGGAAACGGCCGAGACAATATAAATGAGGCCTGGAGCAGACTGGGTGCTTTCAGTGTTTGTAGCTTACTTGCGTTGTCCAGTCCATATTTTACTAAACCGATCTGCATGGAATCAAAGCATTGGTTTACAAATGCAGTTGGGCGAATAAAGACGAGTCTACACCCAAAGAGCTTGCTTGAAATTCTGCTTCAGATTGAAGCTGATATGGGAAGAGAGCGTATAGCCGGCAGCAGTCTCCCAAGTGACAGAAAGATCGATCTGGATCTTATCTATTATGATGATCTGGTTTTTTCTGCTGAGGATTTGATTGTCCCCCATCCTGCAATACAAAACCGCTTGTTTGTCCTGGCCCCATTGGATGAATTGCTGCCAGATAGGATCCATCCGGTTCTTGGCCAGACTTCCAGTCAGATGTTGATGCAACTTAAAGTGACTGACGCCCTCAAAAAAAATAATCAGCTAGTTAAGAAAATGACCTGGTAAAATTGAAAAATTGATGGGAGATTAAAACCTGGTAAATGAGATTGCCCATATTTAGTTTGAGTTGGATTGTTTTTAAGGAAAATGGACCATGACCCCGATACGTATTCTCATCATTGCAATTTTGATTTATATTCTCTATCGGTTGATTGTTGGGCCTCGCAAACAACCAAAAGGCTCTTCAACTATCAAGGACGGGCACGATCAGGGCGAAAAGCGACAGGTTGAAGATGTTCTAGTCGAAGATCCGGTGTGCCATACGTATATTCCACAAAAACAGTCTTTAGTTCTCCAGCATAAGGGAAAAGCTGTTCATTTCTGCAGCGAAAAATGCCGTGAATCGTTTCTCAACGCCGCTGAAAATGATAATTCCAAAATTCTTTGAGGAGATGATAGAATGTGGGATTCCAGCTGCTCTTCAAATCACTTCACGTTGCAGTCAAATGAAAAATGTCCTCTTCAAAGAGGGATTGATCTGATTTGATTGCCTTGTGGGCATCAACCTTGCCGCCTTATCCGTTTTTTTATAAATCATATAACCCATGTGATAAGAATATCTGAAAATATTCCGATACAATACTATGACTGTATTGGAAAGAAAAGGAGGAGGTATCCTTGCATTGTTTTTCAAGATGTTGCGGATGGTTGATATAACGAGTAACTGCATTTTTCACATCCCGCATAAAATAGGTCTGCAGTTCATTTTATTCATTTCTATCATTGCCCATATACCTTGCCCGGTTCTGGCGGATATTTATGCTTATGTTGATGAACATGGTATAAAGCATTACAGTAATGTGCCTGCAGATCCCAGATATCGTTTAAAGAGTCTGCCAAAAGTCGGATCTGTCAGTCGTCTGGTCGGCAGATTTGACAGATACATACGGAAAGCTGCAGAAACCTATGAGATTGATCCTCTGCTGATCAAGGCAATTGTAAAAGTTGAATCTGGTTTTAACCCGCGTGCTGTCTCCTCAAGAGGAGCCATGGGTCTTATGCAGTTGATGCCTGAAACAGCAAAGGATATGGATGTTCCAAACCCATATGATCCAGAGGAAAACATTTTTGGTGGTACAAGGTACCTGAGATGGATTCTTGATCGCTTTGATGGAGATCTGAAATTGGCCTTGGCGGCCTATAATGCAGGACCAGATCGAGTAGAGCGAACAGGACGTATCCCAAAGATCCCGGAAACGGTTCAGTATGTTGACAGGGTGCTGAATAATTATGAGAGATATCATATTTCTTCGCCCAGAAACTCAAAGTGGGAGAAATACGCATTTGATTAGAGGAGAATAGTGCCATCAATTATTACCATCCCTAATCTTCTTACCGGTTATCGTTTTGCTGTCGTGCCTCTTCTTCTTTTTTGTCTCTACCCTGAGGCAGGCATCGGCACAAGCCTGTTTTCCTTTTTCCTGTTTTTGTCAGCAGCATTGACCGATTTCGCAGACGGCTATTTTGCCAGAAAACACAAGGCTGTATCAGTTTTCGGGCAATTGATGGACCCGCTAGCCGATAAAGTGCTGGTAGCAACTCCATTAATCATGTTGATACCCATGGGAAGAATTGCAGCATGGGTAAGTCTGCTTATCATTGCTCGAGAAATTGCAGTAACCGGATTGCGTGGACTAGCTGCTGCATCCGGCATTGTCGTCGCAGCCAGCGGTCTGGGTAAAATAAAAAGTGCATTTCAGTATACTGGCCTTTGTGTACTGATTTTTCCCGCCGAGTTACTCCCGATTCCCAATCTCCACGACCTTGGCAGGATAATACTCTATGCCTCCCTGGTATTGACCCTCTGGTCAGGAGTTGACTATTTTGTCAAGCTGCAAAAGATATATTTGGGAAAAGTAGATTCTCCATAGGTATCTCTAGTCCCCAAGGCAAATATTCTTTCTTTATAGTTTCTTGCTATTTCCATTTTCCCTATAGATCTTTTTTTGTCAGTACCAGTGAATCAAAACCAGGTACATCCGTCTCAAGGTTTTTTCCCCCAAACTCTATTTTTGAAATGAACAGGCTAAGCAGTTTTTGCTCTTGAGCATGTTCAACAAGCGCCTTCCTAGCGGCTCAAAGTCGAAGTTAGTTCTACCGGGACCTTATCTATTGCGGGAGTTTAATAGTTAAAAACAGGGATGGAGAATTATATGAGATCTAATTTGAGGATAATTGTTTTGCTTGCCGAAGACCATCCCGGACAGCTTCTTTTAACAACTTTGAATTCCATGGTTTAGGAAGAATTCGCTGCACATACCCCTTTGAAAGCGCTTTATTAATCATTTTTTGAACCTTGGAGCCGGTCATGAAGTAACGAATAGTGGAGGGATGTCTTGTGCTTACTTCCTTTAGGAAGTCAACCCCATTCATACTGGGCATTTCTATATCAGATATGACAAGGTCAATTCTCTGATTACCTAAAATTTCGAGTCCGTCAGCTCCGCTTGTTGCAAAGAATGTGGAAAATTCTTCATTAGCAAAGAGACGTCGTAATAGAGCAATAATATATTCTTCATCATCTACAAAAAGTACATTATTGGCTTTAAGATCCATACTTTTCATTGTTCATCCCTTGGCTCAAACGAATCCCCATTAAAATTAAGGTATACAATAATGGTATGTACTATCAATGTGTCAATGTCCTACGTTGTGGTATATGATAAAATAGATAAGTTCTCTTTTCGGCTGATCATTTTAGAACATTAGTTTTTTTATGGAAAAATTTGACAAGAGAGTTGAGTGAATTATTAAACTAACTGCTTGCGAGGAGCTTTAAATGTTTTTAGCCTAGCTTTGAGAATTTGCAGGGAAAAAAATATTTGCGGATAAATGGGTAATATGTATAATGGCAAGCACTTTCAGGCTGTTATAAAAGGTGTGAAAGCATTCTGAAAACGAGCCATATTAATTAGACCTTATTTGTGAGCTATTAATTTTTCCAGATGAAAGGGTTAATTATTTAAAATTTTGAAACGAAAATTTTTAAAAAGATTAAGGAATACGAGGGGTTGCGCCGAACCTTGTTTGGCTGCGCCGCGCAAGCGACCCTGTAGATGACGCCTAGATTTTCAATAAAGGATGTTTCCAGGTAGAAATAAATAATAGCCGGAGTGGTGAAACTGGTAGACGCACGGGACTCAAAATCCCGCGGGGGCAACTCCATGTCGGTTCGATTCCGACCTCCGGCACCATGTAAACAAAGGGTTTACAGGTTTTTAGGCCTGTAAACCCTTTGTTGTTTTGGTAGTTTTGAACAACTTTTTCGTTTGGTAAAACCTGTTTTTGAGAAATAAAAAAGCCCCTCGTGCCGGGAAGGGTTTATCTCACTTAAGTGAGATTATTTGTTACGAGTGATTATAACACCAAGAGACCTGGCAATCCCCCCGAAAATTAAAGGTGTTCAAAAGTAGAATTTTCTCATAAAATTATTTTGGAGGAGATTC
>CAMYJP010000016.1:0-5902 GCA_947258675.1 uncultured Desulfobulbaceae bacterium
CTTAACTCGATTAAATAATGTGTCTGAATAATTGAATAAAGAGGGATTACGATTTTACGGTTTCAAAAATGTTCTTAACAAAAATTTTATTAAGTTAAGAGTACTATCTGTCGATAGTATAGGAGGTCTTCTTGGGGGCTTTCGTACAATTTACCTAGGTTGGCGGCAATTATTGTTTTATACGTTCTAACCTTTTTGAATCATTAAAGAATAAAAAGAAAGTTTTCCATTGCAGTATTATTTCATTTTCCGGTCAGAAGTTGTTTTGGCTGGGTTAAATTTTTCAGAGGAACTAATCTATGAACATTGCCGGTCAAGTACTGAATCGTAATGTCAAGCTGTTGAAATCAAGGGTAAGCAAACATGCTGTATACGGTGCGGTTATTTCTGGAGCAGCCTTGATAATAGCTTCTCTTCTATCTGGGTACTACACAAACGGTGAGATTAGCCTGGAAGCATTTGTTGATGCTCAGAAAACAAATATCGTCCTCTGGTTTTTGGACGGTATGCCTTTTGTTTTTGCTTTTTGGGGACAATATGTAAGTACTGTGATGGCCCAGGAGGCAGGTTCCTTGGTTGTAAATCAGACAGAGGAACTCCGTGCTCATACCGAGGCACTAGAAAGCAAGGCAACACATGATGCAACCCATGATTCCTTGACCGATCTCCCGAACAGGGGGCTATTTCGTGATCGATTAGAGCAGGCTATTTTTTACGCACAGCGCGAGGGATTAAAGCTTGCAGTCTATATTCTGGATCTGGATCGCTTCAAGGAAGTTAATGATACCTTGGGGCATTATAATGGAGATCGTTTATTAAAGCAGGTCGCCAGCCGTTTAGCTGGCGTCAAGCGTCATTCCGATACTCTGGCACGATTGGGAGGCGATGAATTTGCCTTCCTCCTTCCTAAAATTCAAGAAATTGATAATATTCAAATATTTGCCAAAAAAATACAAAAGGCTTTGAAAACACCCTTTGTTCTTGAAAAAATGACTCTCGACGTTCAGGCGAGTATTGGTATTGTCAGTTTCCCGGAACATGGACAGGACGTCGATACATTAATCCAAAGAGCAGACGTTGCCATGTATGTGGCAAAGCAGGATTCAGCAAGCAGTTTCAAAGTATATTCTCCTAAACTAGACCAGTACAACCCATTTCGGTTGACTTTGATGGGTGAGCTGCGAGTTGCCATTGAGCAGAACGATCTAGTTTTGCATTATCAGCCCAAGGTTGAAAGTAATTCTCTTGATGTTGTTGCTGTAGAAGCATTGGTCCGTTGGCAGCATGCTAATCATGGCCTTATACCGCCTGATGAATTTATTCCTCTGGCGGAGCGTACCGGGTTGATTAAAGACCTTACTCTATGGGTTCTCAAAAAAGCCTTAAGACAAATTGATGATTGGCACAAGAAAGGGTTGAAAATTGAAATGGCTGTTAATGTGTCCTCTATTTGTCTGCTGGATCCGGAATTTCCCGATACAGTCACTGGTTTGCTTGCATCCCTGGATGTGGCTCCAAAGTATTTAATTTTGGAAATTACCGAAACAACTCTTATGTCAGAACCGGAACGTTCATTGGAAATCCTTTTCCGCCTTGCTAAAATGGGAATTCAGATATCAATCGATGATTTCGGTACAGGGTATTCATCACTAGGATACCTGAAAAAAATGCCAGCTACTGAAATTAAGATCGATAAGTCTTTTGTTTTGGATATGCTGGAGAGTGAAAATGATCTGGCAATTGTCAAAGCTACCATTCAACTTGCGCATAATCTGGGTTTGAAAGTCGTTGCCGAAGGGGTTGAGAATAGGGACATTTGTTTGAAATTAAAAGAGCTTGAATGTGATGTACAGCAGGGATTTTATATTAGCAAGCCGGTTCCCAGCGCAAGGTTTTTTGAATGGGCCCAGGAAAAAGCAAAAAGCCCTGAGAAAAAATCGATTCAGATTCCTAATATTGCAGCAGGGGCTATTGCAAGATCGTGATTCTATAAAATAGATTCCGAACGATATACTAGCCTAGTTCTAAGGAAATGTGTCGCATTCCATAATGGCAAAGAGTATCTTTGTCGCATGCGTATTGTTCTCGTTGGGTTGAATGCCCGGTATGTCCATTCCTGCCTTGCTCTGTATTATTTAAGAAATGAGCTCAGAAGACACCTTCCGGATTGCCGTCCGAAAATAATCCAGTTTACAATCAACGACCCCTATTATTCTACTCTTCTTCAGATTTCTTCTGAAAGACCTCAAAGTATATTTTTTTCCGTCTATATCTGGAATAGTGAATATGTCCGCCGGCTGGTTGTGGACCTTAGTGCAATCAGGCCGGACGCAAAAATTATTTTAGGAGGACCCCAGGCTCCCCACGTATTTGATCGGTGTTCTTGCGAAAATTTCTCTAGGCCTGCAAACTTTACTGTGGTTAAGGGAGAAGTGGAAACTATTCCTTCCTTCTTTTATAATCATCTCATCAGTGGACCCTTAAAATCCGAATATACTGCTTCTCCTGCGCAATCATTTACTTTTCCTTATCTGCAGCAGGATTTCAATGATTCATTAAAAAACAGGTACATCTATTATGAATCCTCACGGGGATGTCCTTTCTCTTGCACATATTGTTTGTCCTCGGTGCATGGTAACGTTTGCCATAAAGATATCCTAAAGGTACAAGACGAACTTCGGATGATTCTGGCGCACAGACCAAAAGTAGTACGGTTCATTGATCGCACATTCAATGATCTTCCGAAAAGAGCTCTTGATATTTGGAAATTTCTAGCTGCACAAAAGGTGGAGACGCTGTTTCATTTTGAAGTCTCCCCTGACAGGTTCACCGATGAAATGTTAACTTTTCTTAAACAACTGGAGCCAGGAAGATTTCAATTTGAAATTGGTATTCAGTCCACTAGTGAACTCACCCTTGCAACCATTAAACGGAGGGTGGATCTAAATAAAATGAAAAAAAATATAACCAGGCTTGCTGATTTGGACAATATCCATCTGCATGTTGATCTCATTCTTGGTCTACCATATGAAAATCAGGAAATATTTGCTAAATCATTTAATGATGTCATTGAATTGCAACCACACTATATACAGATGGGGTTATTAAAAGTTTTACCTGATACAGCTATCAGCCGGTCAGTTGAAGATTTCGGCATGACAGTCTGCAAAAATCCGCCATATGAAATTCTGGCAACCCAGTGGCTTGACCAAACGGCCTTATCGGAACTTTACTGGTTTGGAGAAACAGTTGAGGCCTTTTATAATAACCGGTTTTTCAGATGTCTCTGGAGGTATATCCTGAAATCATCTGAAACGGGATATCATTTTTTTAAATCGCTGTATCTTTTCTGCAAGCAGAGGGATTTTTTTAGCCAGTCTCCAACTCCTGATTTGATGAGCCGGATGCTGGCTGAATTTTCAGCAAATTATCCGGATGCGGATCTGAGGCGAGAACTCATGGTCTATGACTGGCTTCGGTGCGGCTTCCGATATCTTCCTGAACATCTGCAAAACCCTCATTTTGACGAAGCCAAAAACCGACTGTGGAACTTGCTCCCTCCCAGTTGGGAAGGGGTGTATGATCATCAAAAAAGGAGCAGGTTTTTCAAACAATCCATGTTTTGCTTTTTTTCCGGAAAGGCCCTGGTGGAAATAGGCATGACCGATATGGAGCAGGGCGGATATGTTTGTTTTCTGTCTGAAAGCTCTCCAGGGGTTTTCAAATATAATAAAACTATGCTACTTCCAGTTGAGGTCATGGAGAAAAAAATCTAGAAACCTATATGGGTAATGGACAATTAAAACCTGGTATCCAGGAAAAAATGAACTTTTAGAATGTTCATGACTGAAGTGGGTTCAAAATATGTCGTTTAGGGCTAAATTCAGCTTTGTCTATATTGAATTAGGTGGTTTTGCAATATTTAGGGTGGATTTTATGACTCGATTTTGCTAAAAAGAGTGTTTTTGTTAAAAATAGATAAAACATTTGCCCTTGCCTCTAAGGTTCCTTTGCTGATTTGAGGCAAGGCTGTTTTAAACTGGAATAGTACCCTCGATATCAGTTCCTGGTAGAGTATGAGGGTAAATAAATATATTGGAGGATATAATGGATGTTCAGTTTGCTACAAAGATATTTGATACGGAAATAATAAAACTGGCGGATACTGAAGAAATGATTGTCCGTGGAGGTCGTGACAAATTTCACCTGTTACCCCAGGCCTTTGAAGGGATCAGTCAGATAGGGGTCATCGGGTGGGGATCACAGGGGCCGGCCCAGGCCCAGAACTTAAGAGATTCTCTTGAAGGCACTTCGATAAAAGTCAAAATTGGTCTTCGTGAGAACAGTTCTTCGCGGATTAGCGCTAGAGAAGCCGGATTTACAGAAGATAATGGGACACTAGGTGAGATGTATGAGGTGGTAAAGGAGTCGGATATGGTTCTTTTACTTATATCTGACGCTGCCCAGGCGGAGAATTATCTGAAGGTGTTTGACAACTTGAAAGATGGTGCCACACTGGGACTGTCCCATGGTTTTCTGCTTGGTTATCTTGAAAGCATAGGGAAATATTTTCCTCCGAATATCAATGTTGTGGGCGTCTGCCCTAAGGGGATGGGCCCATCTGTGCGCAGATTATATGTACAAGGAAAGGAAATAAATGGAGCTGGCATTAACAGCAGTTTTGCTGTTGAACAGGATATTAACGGTCGGGCTACTGAGCACGCCATTGGCTGGGCAGTAGCGGTCGGCGCCCCCTACCTTTTCATGACGACGCTTGGTCATGAGTTTCGCAGTGATATTTTTGGCGAACGCGGCATTCTGCTGGGCGCAGTGCATGGTATAGTGGAAGCAGCATACCGTCGCTATGTCATGATTGATAATATGAGTGAAGAAGATGCTTTTGTAGCCTCCGTGGAAAATGTCACCGGTCCTTTAAGTAAGACAATTTCCCATAATGGAATCCTCGCTGTTTATGAACAGCTGGACGATGCAGGAAAAAGGGTGTTCGAGAAAATTTACTCCCATACCTATGGCCCTGCTTTTGAAATACTTCTTGAAATATACGACGAAGTTTCAAGCTGCAATGAGATCCGCAGCGTGGTCATGGCCGGCCAGCGATTCTCCCGGTTCCCCATGGGAAAAATTGATGGAACTCACATGTGGCAGGTCGGTGAAAAGGTTAGGGCAAATAGATCAGATTCCCCGATCATTATTAACCCATTCACGGCTGGGATTTATTGCGCTACAATGATGGCCCAGATTGATCTGCTTATCGAGAAGGGACACTGCTTGAGTGAAGTTGCCAATGAGTCGGTTATCGAAGCTGTTGATTCTTTAAATCCATATATGCATTTTAAAGGAGTCGCTTTCATGGTTGATAACTGTTCTACGACCGCTCGTCTCGGCTCCAGGAAATGGGCGCCCCGTTTTGATTATAATTTGACCCAACAGGCATTTGTTGAATTCGATCTGGACATGGATGTTGATGAAAGCCTTATAGAGAAATTCAAATCACATAAAATACACGAAGCGCTTGCTACGTGTTCCACTCTAAGGCCATCAGTGGATATTTCCTTGGCCGAATAGAAAAAGTCAATAAATGACTAAAAATAGAAAAGGCCGCCGGATTTCCGGTGGCCTTTTTAACTAAACAAATAAATAAAGAAAAGTTAGACGATGACTTGTTCTTACATTAATCTGTTTATGTTTTAACGTCTGTCATCTGACTCCTGATTCCTGTCCCCTGATTCCTGCTTACAGACAGACCCTCAAAACCTGGTCAAGATCTGTGATTCCCTGGAATACCTTCTGGATCCCATCCATCCTCAGGGTAGCCATACCTTCCTGCAGAGCAATTTTCTTTATTTCTTCAGATGTGGCGTTCTTGATTATTGCCTTTTTA
>CAMYJP010000016.1:5990-20444 GCA_947258675.1 uncultured Desulfobulbaceae bacterium
TGGTACAACCTTTTTTCTTCATCAATGTCATTTCACCGGAATACGATGGCATGCCATGTTCTTTATACCAATGGGGATCATACATCTGGATTATCTTATCAAATTCTTTTTCATCCGGATGAAAAGTTTCTTTGCAAGACTCACAAAGTCTGCGAGTCAAGCGCTGGGCAACTATGCAAAGCAGTGCCTCTGCAAAATTGAAAGGCTCCATTCCCATTTCTATCAGTCGCGTCACTGTTTCAGGTGCGCTGTTGGTATGTAGTGTGCTGAACACCAGGTGACCAGTAAGAGATGCTTCGATAGCAGTCTGGGCGGTCTCTTTATCCCGCATTTCACCAATCATAATTACATCTGGGTCGGCGCGCAGAAATGATCGAAGCGCCTCCTGAAAGGTAAGGCCAATTTTTGTATGAATCTGAACCTGGCGCAGGCCGGCCTGGGTTATTTCCACCGGGTCTTCAGCAGTCCAGATTTTACGCTCCGGTGTATTAATGTACCCTAAGGCTGAATGCAAAGTCGTTGTTTTTCCTGAGCCGGTTGGCCCCACACACAGGATAATTCCATACGGTTTGAATACAAATTCCCTGAATCTATCAAGGTTGGTGGGTGAAAAACCCATTTTATCGAGGGGAAGCGGTTTGGCAGAAGCCAGTATCCTTAAAACGGCATCTTCCTGTCCGCCAACCGTAGGTGTAACCTCTACACGAAATTCCAGTTTTTTTCTTCTGTAACGGATAAGAATTTTTCCACTCTGGGGTTTCCGTCGTTCAGCGATATCCAGGTTGGAGATGATTTTTATCCTGGACAGCAATGCCCTTTTGACAGCAGAAGGTATGTGGTGGGAGGCAAAACAGACCCCATCGACCCGATAGCGGACGGTTAGTGGTTCCCTGCCGGGGCCTGGTTCAACATGAATGTCAGATGCCCCTTTTGTATAGGCATCAATAAGAATTTTGTTTACAAGCTGGATAATTTGAGAATCGGATTCATCTACATTGGTCTCAATTGCATCGTCATCAGCAACAGCGACATCTTCCTCATGCATGCCACCGATAATTTCTTCAAGTTTGTCATCAGATTTGACGTAATATTTTTCAATTGCTTTGGCAATTTGGCTGGCCGGGGCGACGACCATTTCAACCATTCGATTGGCATAGAAACGAAGATGGTCTGAGATGGCAGTGTCGGTTGGATCAGATGTGGCAACAACAAGCTTATTCCTGTGTTCCTCAATGGGAAAGACCATGGCATTGTGCACCATATCGTAGGAAAGGGAAGCTAATGCCTTCTCGGTGGGTACAATTTCATCAAGGTCAACGGTGCGAAGCTGGAATTTGGTAGCCAAGGCTTTAAGGAGTTGATCTTCATCAATCAATCCCTGCTCAATGAGCAGCTCACCGATTTTTTTCTTCCGGTCACTTTTCTGGTTTTCCAGGGCCTGTTGAATCTGAATATCTGTAACCAATCCTGCTTCTATCAGAATTTCCCCCACTTTAATCATTGGCCGTCTAGTGTGCCTGGAGGCTTTTCTTGTAGTCGCAACAGTTTCTTCAATCGTCTCTTTGGCAAGGTTATGCTTGTCGGCAACAATTTCGCCCACGCGGAGTTCCTTGAGTTTTTTCTGGTCATCAATAGCCTGGGATAAATCGTCTTCGGAAATAAGTCCTTTACCTTCTAATATTTCCCCAAGTAAATCCTGGGAATTCTTTTCCTTGAGTCCAACAGCTTCGAGGATTTGTTCTTCAGTAACAAGCCCCCGTTCGATAAAGAAAGCACCTATCTTTTTGTCTCGGTGGTTTTTCTGGATTTCAAGAATTTCCTTAAGCTCTTTTTCCGTAATCAGGCCACCGGTAACCAGAGCTTCTCCAATCTTTAATTCTTCCGGGATTTTCCCGTCTTTTTTTGCTTGGAGGATTATATCGTCGATGGTCGATTGTGGGATGTTATAATCTTCCGCTATTATTTCTCCAACCCGTCTGTTTTTAAGGTTTTTCTGTTTTTTGAGTGCATCATCAACATTTTCAGGTGAAACAACTTCACTATCCACCAATATTTCACCAACACGTTTTCCGGTCTCCATTTGCAATGACGGCTGGGAAAGATCAACTACCTCATCAAGTTCAAGGATCTCATCAGAAGCGCTGTGGGGATATCGTTCTATGATTCCTAAAAAGGTAAAGAAAATATGATCAAAAGGAACGTTTTCCTCAGTAATTGAACCATAACATCCGGTTTGAAAACTTTGTCCTTTAGGGATGTAAGCATGGTATATTTGACCAGTAGCGGTTTCTACAGCTTCAAGTAAAGATTCCTCCTTTTCAGGTTTGATTTTGCAGAGTTCTTCCGGCATTAAAATGCAACACACTTCTGAAAGGGGATAGGCTTGTTTTTCTCCAGATTTTACTGAAGTCACTTCTATCTCATTTTCATTAGGCTCAAAAGGACGTGCCAGTGTGACCTCTTCTTTTTGACCGTCCATTAATTCTAGGATTAAATCTTGCTTCAATGCGTTACCTCTGCTTTTCGAGGAGAATTAAAAAATAAGGTTTTTTAATGTGGCATAAGAGCTGTCCTGGCTTCTCTATATTGCAGGCAACCCTTTTTGTAGCCTAAATCACAGGCAATTTTAAAATGTTCCAAGGCCTTGCGGGTATTTGAGGATTTTTTTTGCCCCAGTCCCCTCTTATAGTAGATGCCACCGATATTTGGATTAATTGCACGCGCCTTATCAAAATCTGCCTTTGCTTCATCATGCTGACCTCGCTGGGCATATGCTCTTCCACGGTTGATATATGCTTCTATATAATCCGGTTTAATCTGAATTGCCTTGCTGTAGTCAGATACTGCATTTTCAAAAAGATTCATTCCAATAAATATTTCTCCGCGCTTCTTTAAGGCGGTGGCATAATTTGGTTTCAATTCAATGGCTTTATCTAGGTCAGCGAGGGCGGTATCATTCTTGTTAATTCTGGCGCAGGCGATTGCGCGATTCATATATACAGCTGCTGTATTCGGTTTTAATTCAATGGCTTTGTCGAAATCAGCTATAGCGTTGTCAAGATATCCTTGTTTGGTGTGGGCAATTCCACGGTTCATATATGCAGCGGCTGATTCAGGATGAAAGTCAATTTCTTTAGTAAAAGCTTCAATTGCCAAAGCGATTTCGCCATTTTTCGTATAGGAAATGCCTTCCTTGATAAGATCTTGTGAAACAGGATCATGAGACTCAAATTTTTCTGAAGTCTCAGCTGGCACCAAAGTTTCTTTGATCTCTGGCAATTCTCCAGGTATCGAAACCGCGTCCGTAGTTTCTTTGGGATCAGTTTTGAAGGGATTTTTTCCAGACAGGGCCCTTTCCAGGTTTAAATCGGCTATGGCATGATCGGCTTCTAATGCTAAAGCTCTGTTATAATCTGATATTGCTGCTGGATATTGGCCTCGCTCATGAAAAAAGAGAGCCCGATAGCAATAGAGATCCGCAGGGGAAGGGATACTTTCAGAAGCGGGCCTTCCGTCTGAAAACTTACGTGATAACCTTTGAAACCTGAGGTGTCCAATCCCTGCTAATGTACCATAAAGTAAAAGCAGGAATGCACATGTAAGGTAGATAACGGGTTGTAATATTTGTTGCAGCATATGATTTTGCCTTGAGTACCTATCTTTTGATTGTCTCGCAAAAAGTCGTATTATGACTAAATAGATAGCAGTACGATTTTTTGCATTTTTCTCATCTAGTTAGGTTTTTTATGCACTCGTTTGCTCTCCGTATGTATTAAAATCTATCTGCTTCCTTTGCTTTAAGTTTGTAATAAAATTGATGGTTTTTAAGACCGTGTATGAGCCTTGCATCTGGAAACGTTTTTTGAGATAGACTACTCAAATTATTATGTGCAGCATCTGCATTTCTGAAATACTCCTGTTTCAGGATACTGAACTGAAGTTCTCCTTGATTATTCCAAGTCGGAATTATAAGCATCGGCGCTGTGTTAACAAAATAACGGCGTAAAAAACGATACGCTTCGTCCAGTCTTTCAACCAGAGCATATTGCAGCCACCAAACTTTTGCAGCGTCAGGAGTGAGGCTGACTGGAATTACTGGGAATTGAATAGTAGTACCAACAGAAATCCTACCGGGATTTTTTATATGTGGATTATTTTTTAGAACAATCGCGGTGTTTTTCGGGTTAAAACTATATGGGCCATATGTTTTGCGTATCATGTCTCCCAGATTTTCACCTCTCATCACTGTGATTTTTCCAAGCGCGTGAGGCAGAATCGGTCTGGCGGCAGCCTTGCTTTTCTTATCATTTTTCACCACTGCATTGGAGGATATTTGGGATTCCTTTGCTGTCCTTAGAGGATGCGATTTACTAGTTGAAGCCTCTAACTGTTTGGCGGTTTCTATTTCAGGATTTGCAGCAATTAAGTTAGGTGCAGTTACTTTATCAACAGGAGGAATAGCGATTTTTTTCTTCTCAACAGGTTGTTGCGATGCGCCTGGTTGGACTGCAATTTTAGGCATGTTATATTGATAAGCGGGATTATCTAGGCTAGCCAGAACAAGAGCTTCCGGAAATATTATTGAAGAAACTTTCTTTTTGGCCTTTTGCGCTTCATTTTCTGCAGCAAAAGTATCTTCGAGCAGAATACTGAATTTTTTAACCCCACTATCATCTGAAACTGCAATAATACGAGTAGCGAGTGTTTGCCCGGCTCGACCCCTCAGGAAACTATAGGCTGCATCCAGTTGGTCAAAGGAAGCAAGTTGCACCCACCATGTTTTGTCGGTTTTCGGAGTGGAATTCATTTGAGTGGCCGGAAAACGGACGGTATCACCAATGGCAATAAGGCTGGGATGGTCAATGTGAGGGTTATCCTTCATGATCGCCGCAGTGTTTAGCTTGGTAAAGGAACCTGCTCCGTAGATAGTACTGATCATATCTCCCAGAGTTTCATTATTTCGAACGGTTACTTCGCCATACATTTTTGCCTTCCCGGGCTCGGTTTTTGCAATTGACGGAATTTTTTGTGGTTTATGAACTACCGGAGCAACTGCCTTGACCGGTAAAGTAGTCGTAGGAATAGCAGTTTTGGCTATTTTTTCAGGGTTGGTCCCCACCACTTTCTTTTTATCCGGAACGGTTACTTTTTTCTCAATACCGACTCCCGGGGTTGGTAGAACTTTTTCCACGTCTGCCGGTTGGGAAGATGATGGTGCCGTGGCTGCTGTCCGCTTAACAGGATGTTTTATCGCTGTTTCAGGGGTTTGTTTTACAATTTTTTTCGGCGGGACTGGTTTGCTGTTTGATTGCTGTTTTTCTGAAGCAGCAGATGTCGGCAGCGGCGCTTGAGTCTTGGTAACCGCTGGTTGTTGTTTTTCTGGAGCAACAGGTGTCGGTGGCGGCGTTTGAGTCTTGGTAATTGCTGGTTGCTTCTGATTCAGGTTTTGCGGCAACTTTATGATATCGGCTTGATTCATGGTAAAACTGTAAATAATAATTGCCGCCATCGCTCCGGATAGCATACCGAAACGTTTTTTCTGAATCTTTTTTGTCTGTTCCGGGTATATCATTTTTGAACAATGCTGGGCTAAATACCAATCAGCTTTTGAATAGTGGTGAATAGCCATAGTCATTAGCAATACCTGGCAAAAATCTACGATTCTCCCGGGATATCCATTGGATGTCCGGAATATGCTCCATAAGGCCGGAAAGCTGAAGAGCGATAATGAAACATTTGCATCGCTGGCCATGGATAAGCGTAAGGAGATAAGTTCTTTTGTATCATTGAAATTTAAAGGGTCCATTGTAATGTATGAATGCACCCAGGTTGAAAGATCTTTAAAAGCCCTGATGTCTTTTTTTATTTTAGTTCTGCCAAAGATGACAACCTGCAGCAGTTTGTGGGCATCTATATGATATTTGAAACACTCTTCAAGAAACTGGAGGCAGGAATCAGGGAGCATATGGCCGTCATCGATTATGATAGCGCCAGTCTTTTTTTCAGAAACACACTTTTTGAAAATGTGTTCTTTTATATTTTCTTTGGAATGAGGGTCGGCAATATCGCCTGACGGAATATATTTTCCAAATAATTTTGATATGTTGCCAGTAAAGTCGAGATCTGATCCAATGGCGGAACCTCGAATCAGAAGAACTTCTGTGGTGTCGTTTTTCTCTAATTCAGCAACAAGATCCTGGCAGAGCATGGTTTTGCCAGCCCCTTCTTCTCCGAGAACCACTATCATCCCGTGACGGTTGACGATAGAATCCTTTATCTTTTCCAATGTATTTACATACTGTTTCGATTGAAAAAGAAATTCTGGGACCTGTGCACTTGAAAAAGGTTCCTTTATAAAACCAAATTGATTGAAATAATCCATATTTTCTACAATTATTGCCTATACGTTGTGGGGAAAATCCCAAATATGACTACTACGAAGGCGCCCGTCCTTTTTCTTAGGTGACCTGGAAGGCTCTTAGCCTGTAATAATCTACGAAAATTATATGGTCTGTTTATTATTAGTCGGACATAAGAAATAGAATTTTTAGTTAAAAATGCGTTTTATTTATTGAATAACTATTGGCATTGTTCGGTACCAAACAGGCTGAACTTTATACGAAAAAAATATAATTGGATTTTTCATGACAAAATATATCAATTTTGATTGAGAAAAATCGAATAGATGGTATTGGATAGTGTGAGCCCGAGAAATCGTGCCTTCCTTATAAGGGAGAGTAGTTGCATTGTAATTGAAAGGCTTGGGAGGGGAATTCAAGATCGTTCAGTTGGTAACACCACCAACAAAAATCTAGTTTGACATTAATGAGGCTTAAAAACAGTGACCACTGATAATGAGAATTTTAAAGCCCAAATTGACCGTTTGCCATTAATGGATGAAAGCGCTCTTGCAATAATTTCTTTGCTGGAAGACTCTGAAAGCAGTTTTGAAAGCATTGTTGAAAAACTATCACCGGAAGTGACTGCAAAATTCTTAAGCATGGCTAATTCGGCGTCTTATGGTGTGAAGGTCATGAGCATATCCCATGCGGTACGGGTCCTTGGTTTCAGCGCGATGAAACAGGGACTTATAAGCTCAATGATTATTAACCATTTTGACGTAAATTATTCTGATGATTTTAAGCTTGAAAAGTTTCACAGGCAAGCGCAATTTTGTGTAGCAATTTCAAGAGGTTTAGGCGAAATTTTAGAGTATGAACGACAGGCGGATTTGTTTACAGTAGCAATACTGCATAATATCGGTAAGCTGATCATAGCTGTATATTTTGGCTTTCAACATAAAGAAATTGTTGGGCTGAAAAACAATGAGGATCTGTCAACCTGTGAAGCGGAATTGAGAATTCTTGGTTTTACCCACGCTGAAATCAGTGCCATAGCCCTTGAAAGATTCCACATTCCTCACGAGCTTTGCAGCGCTATACGATTTCATGACTGCCATACAGATGAATTGCCAGAAATTGCGGATAATCGTCTGACTTATATTTTAAGGGAATCAGCCAGACTGGCTGATAAATTTCAGCTGCCTGAACAGATTGAACCCTTGGCAATTGTTGACAAGATGAGAGACACAATTAATACTGGTCGAGAATTATGTAGAAACATGCAAAGAGAGGAAATAAAATCTCAAGGATATCATGAGTTTTTTCCGAAACTATTGAAAGTGGCTTCATCCCTTATTGAAGAACCATTGAACAAGAATTTTGTAGAAAGAGCTTTCTAACCTCAGGTGTTCATGAATTTCCGGTTAGTTATTAATGCCTAAAAAATTTTCAGGTGGATATACCTGAAAAGTGACGCGTAACTGTAGCTAAGGATTTACAATTAATTATTTTTAATGGAGATATAGTATGCCGGTCTGGCCTTATAGATATCAGTTAAGCCTGCAGCACCGTCTGCGGCGTTCGGTTTATGAAGTGCTTCGTGATCAGATGGATACCTACCTGATCAGGCACGCATTGGTGGATTCATACTGGAAGTTTTATAATTGTGGTATGCCATATCCTTTTGTCTCAAAAAGAGAGTTGAAGCCCAGGGCACGTGTGATTGAAAAGGAGTACATTCACCAGAATCATTTCCTGGTGCTGTTTTGTGAAGGGTCGATTCCGAGCGGTTTTAAAAAATATATCCGTTTTTTTGATAGCAACAAACTGACCAAAGAGACAATTGACGAAATGGTGCATGTTAAGTTACACAAAAATTATACGAGAAATCTGCGCTATTTTGACCATCAGAGTTTTGAAAGATTTATGGTTGACTTATTGCCGGTTGACTATGCGCTTTTAATTCAACAAGATCAATCGATAAAAAAACGAAATCGATACATGTTGAGCCATTTTCATGTACGAATTGATTTCCCTATTGATGAAGCAACCGAAGACATGGCTCGGCAGCTCCGTTATATTTCCAAAGAATTGTATGAAAAAGGTGAAAAGTATGCTGAAAGGCTGCATAATAAATTGTTTGAGAAATATGGTTTTCACCATTTAGTCGGCGGTCGACGCACAGCTGCTGTGGTAGCGGCACAGCTACTAAAAAAAATGGAATTTATCTCTACAGTATATGTGGCCAGTTCCGAAACGCGGTGCCTGTCGAGAATAAGTGAACGGGGTTTGAGCAAATTTGTGCTTGTAAAATTATCACAGGATGAGATCTGCCAATTGATTGAACAAAACAAGGTAAAGCCTAAGCTTTTTAAGGAACGATTTCTGGTGGATATTAATGATGATTATGGAGTTGGAATTCTTCAGGTTGTGCATCGAAACACCCCGTATTCAAAAACACCGGAAGACTGGAAACTTAGGAAATTGTATCCTGACTACCAATGGCAGACCGTCAGTGATCAGCTTCTTATTCCTCTGGCAGGCCTCTATGAAACATATCCTTTGCCATACAGCACTATTTATACATCTGATTTTTAGGGTCTGGTCACAGAAGTATTTGTATCACCTGCATTTCATAGTGCAATCTGATAGAACATTATGGAGCTTTGAATACCGAACTTCTTTCATGAATGTATTTTGAAGGAAAGGATAGAGACGCAGACTTAGTAAAGGAAATTATTGTGCTGGTATTACGCTGCGCTGCCTGCAGAAAAAAACTTTGGAAATATGACAAGATTGGCCAGGGTGAAGTTCTGCGCTGTCATAAGGAAAGAATCGAGAAATTTTTTTATCGGCCGACGAATGGAGAAAAAATCCAATGTGGTTGTGGAAAAGATATAGGAATCAATAAAGGCAGCTATATTAAAATGATTAGCAAAGCTTTTACATGTTCCGGAACAAAAAGAAACGGCTAAAAGAGACGGCCGAATGCGGATCATTGGAACAGGATATGGATAACTGGTTTGTTTTCGCTTTACTGGCTCTGCTAATTTATGGCTTCTGGGGATTTTTACCCAAGCTTGCTGTGACCTTTATATCTCCCCAGAGTGCATTAGTATATCAGGTTGGTGGAGGTCTGGCTGTAGGAATTATTGTCCTGATTTTTGCCGGGTTCAAAATCGAAACGCACCCTACAGGAGCAATTTATGCGATTCTGACCGGTGTAACCGGTGTGCTTGGAACCCTATTCTATTATGCGGCAGCAAGCCGAGGGAATATATCCGTTGTTGTTAGTATGACAGCCCTCTATCCCCTGATAACTATCTTGCTTGCCTATTTTATTCTTCAGGAGCCAATAAGCATTAAACAGATTGTTGGAATGTTTTTTGCCTTGTTGGCCATAATTCTTTTCTCAAGCTGAAAATTGTATGTTTACAGGAACGGTTAGCAGGCTCAGAACATCTTCATGGAATAAAATTCAGGCGATCCTGCTTCTAGAGCAGGGTGACATCACCATAGAACCGTTATAGCTGATAATGGATCGAAAAAGGTTAGCATTGATTCATATCGTTAAAAAAGAACTCAATCTTTCTGACTCAGCATATAGAAACATCCTTGAAAGTACAGCCG
The DNA here is from genome assembly GCA_947258675.1 of uncultured Desulfobulbaceae bacterium. The sequence continues at coordinate 15,962 of CAMYJP010000016.1, forward strand.
GAGTGCGATCGGCGAAAGACTTGGACACCATCGGTTTTCGCAGGTTGATGCATTATTTTGTTCGGAGTAAGCACTACAGAGCAGAGAGAAATGCTATAACATTCAAACAAAAAATGTTTATCAGACATCTGCAGGCAGAGGCTGGGTGGAACGATTATCACTTCAAGAATTTTTTAAAGAAATATTATAAAAAGGAGTATCTCGACAGATTTACAAAAAAAGAAGCAAGCAAACTTATTGAAAGTTTAAAGAATGTTATAAAGCATCAAAAAACATAATCCATAAGTTCAGTGAATGGGCGAGCAGTATTGCATAAATAGAACTAAACGAACAAGAGATGTTATTTATAAATTAATATGGCACTGGTTGGGATTGATACTATTCTCAGACGCGTATCCAACTTACTGAGAAAGCTTGAACCTCCGCAGGGGGTTGAAATCCTCTCATATAAACGTAATCGAGGTGTTACAATTCTTTTGCTGGAAGATAATCGGGTTTTAATTCGAGAGCGCGGGTATGAAGAGCAGGAGATTCAAGTGGATCTTGCTGGAGTGACAAAGACACTGAAGTCAATTCTTAAAAGAGAGTTTCCCCGAAGCAGGAAACTCCGGTTATATAATGTCGCTGGTCCGCAGGAATTAGACGTCCAGCGAAAAAAGCTCTAATCCTGAGATAAATTTAGTCATAGCAAGTTGCATTTGAATTTTATCTTCCTTGCTGCATTTATATCTCAATACCATTGCACTTCTGAATTATTTTCCTTGAGGAATAACAAATCCATTGGAAAGTTCGACTGTCGGGTGGAAATAATTGGGCAGGTTGAAATCGTGCAATATCTTTTCAGTGAATGAAGAATATTGTTTAATCTGTTTTTTATAATTGGGTAAAAAAGATACAATTTAAGGGTATTCTTAAAATAATTAATAACAGAGTTTTATTATTTAGTCGAGTAATGTCAATAAATTAAGAATATTATTGTCTTTGTGGCACAGTTGTTGATAGTACCTCCGGTAATCAGAATGATTCAAATATTTATAAATCTCAATTAATAAAACGGAGGCAACATAATGAAGAAAGCAGTTGGAACTTTTATTTTTGTACTGGCAATTGGAATTTTCGCCTATCAAGCGGCTGAAGCAGGGCCTGGTTGGGGCCGGGGTTACGGCCCCGGCGGTTGCAGAGGATATAATGCAGAAAACGGTCAGGGAGAACTTGATAAAGAAGCCTTGGAAGCCCGGGAACAATTTTATGAAGATACCCAGGAACTTAGAGAACAGCTTTATAACAAAAGGAATGAATATTTTGAGGCGATGAATCAAGACCCTGTAGATAAGGATCAAGCTGCTCAGATTTGGAGTGAAATGTTTGATTTGCAGACTGCGATGAGAAATAAAGCCAGCGAGGCTGGATTAAAACCTGGATTAGGGTGGAGTGATAAGGCAACCCCTCGAGATGGTCAACCATGTGGTGGACCCTGTTGGGATGATTCTTCAGAAGAGGGTTCCACAGAGGATTAAGAGTAATTTATAATTGATTTAACAGCATTCCTTTTACCACAAGCGATTGCCAGGTAAGGGGAATGCTTTTTATTTGCAGGTGATAAAGATGATCATGATGTGTTGTGTTTGCAGAAAAATAAAGACAAAAAACAGTTGGATTCAGAAAACCGTTTTTGAACATAAGCAAATTTCCCATGGGTATTGTCCGGAATGTTATATGAAAACCTTAGCAAATTTTTCTATATCAGACGATTATACCGGTAAAACCCCACACCTCTCCCCGAAAAGATACTAATTCCTACCACTATATTTCTTTTATTTTTTAATAATCCTGCCGATATCCTTCTTAGCGTAGAATTGATAACTCTCAGATATCTAAAAATTTTTTGAGGAAGAAAGCAGTGTGATTATTTGCCCATGCTGTCTTTTCTATCATTTAGAATAGAAATGCAATTGGTTTAAGTTGAGATACACCTTTGCAGCATTGTAAAAAGAATCAATGTATGATAGGGAGTATCTGTCTGGGATTGGCAAAGAATGTAGATTGAAGTCCGGTACTTCATCATCAAATTGTCGTGAGTTGATTTTTTTATACCTAGCCTGCAGGGCTGAGAGTTAAGAGGTATGAGATGAAAGATAAAAGCCTTCTGCTCGTCTGCTTCTTTTTTATTACTTGTATATTGCCGGGAGGTTGCCAGAAGCATCAGGAACCTCTCCAGACTCTTCGTATTGGCCATGCGCCGCATGACCATCACGCCCCCCTTTTTATTGCCGCAATGAATCCAGAGTATTTTAAACAGCATGGCGGTGTCTACCTGCGGGAGATTTCCTTTCGAAATAAATATGAATTAGTATCTGATGATACTGTTATAGGCGTCGTTGAAATTAAATCTAGTACAGGTGGCAAAAAGATAATTAGGAAACTCAGTGAAGACCATCTGGATCTGGCTATTGGCGGGATTCCGGCCATTATTAATTTTATTGATAAGGGTAGCTGCCTTCGTATATTGGCCCCATCCAATGCTGAAGGTTCAGGATTGGTAGTACGAAAGGACTTACCGGTTAATAGTTGGGATGAATTTGTCCACTATATACGGCAGCAAAAAAAACCGATAAGGATAGGATATAAAATTGACATTTCCGTTCAGAATTTAATTTTTGAGCACAGTCTTAAGGATTCAGATATCTCATATGCTAAAGGTCTAACAGATACATCGGTTGAAATTAACCTTGTCAATCTGCATGGCAGTAAAAATCTGATTCCGGCTCTTAGAGACGGTCTGATTGATGGTTTTGTCGTTAATCAGCCATATCCCGCCCTGGCGGAATACAGTGAAGTCGGCAAGACTATTGCAGACCTGTATGAGCTGCCACCGGAAGGCCATTGGAATGGCAGCCCCTGCTGTGCCTTGGTAGGCTGTAGTAAATATGTGCAATCAAATCCGGAAATAGTTTCGGCTTTAGTAACTTTATTTATGCGCGCAAATCAATTTATAAATCAATACCCTCAAAAAGCCGTCGTTCAGATAGCCCGTTGGCTGGAAATTCCCCGGGAGGTTGAACAGAAGGCTATCCCTACTATTAAATACACTATTGACCTGGATGAAGATTGGAATCAGGGTATTCAATTCTGGGTGCAGTCAATGGTTGACTCAGGTGCTCTGCAGGGAGACGTAATGGAAGCCTATTTGAAAGGAAACCTTGAGGAATTGCTGTATTCAAAAGAAACTTATGATAAAGCCCGTTCGAATCTTTAAATTATGCGTATCTCCATTGCAAATAAAGTCTTTTTCTTATTCCTGACTATCTCTGTAATTACTATTATGCTTGGGGCAAGTACTTACTTCGGTATTGTTAGGCTGGGGAAAGGTGTTGCCAAGATTAATAATCTCAATGATTTTAAGGTGCAGATAAAAATTCTTGAGAAATTTCATCTGGCCAGAGAAGTTGAGTCATTGCAAGCGCTTTCCGAGAGCCTGCGGTGGGAAATCGGCAAAGCAGAAAAGCTCGCCTTGATTATCAAGCAGTATGAAACAGATTTACCCCATGATCTGCAAACGGTTTTGGCAGATCTCGATCAGCATATTTCCTATTATGAGAAGGCGATTCTGGATCTTTATAAATATGAGGGCCTTTCGCTAAGGCTCAGAGATGATAATTATGAAATATTGCAAAAGCTGTTTCTTTCTATAACCAATACCCCAATTGAGGGTGATACCGATCTGAAAGAAGCAATATCGCAGTTTGAGCATAGTTGGATTGGTTTGAGTTTCTATAAAATTAGCAGTTCAATACCGGAGTTAAAACAAATCAGGGTACGAATTAAGCAATTAACCAACAATGTACGAATCCATACATTAGTTGATACGTTTGTAACCAATGGCGAGAAGTTTTACTTGAATACCCTGGCAATTTCCGACCGTCAGGATTTCCTTTTTGAAACCTCTTCCAGATTTTTTTATTTGGCAAATAGTTCAATAGACCGGCTCAATAAAGAAAATTCGGCCGGGCAGATAAGGTTGCGACATGCAATCGTTACCTTGGTCGGCTTTGGAATATTAGCCACCATAATGTTCTGGGTTTTAGCGTCTCAAAGGATTCAGAGGTTTATGCAAAATCTGAATCAAGCTATCCGCTCAATTAAATCAGGTAATTATGATTATGAAGTAGGCAAAGTCAGCAATGACGAGCTGGGTGATTTAATACTTTTCATGAAAAAAATGGCACGCGGCCTTAAAGAAAAAATTGCCGAACTGCAACGAAGCGAAGAAGAGAAACAGGAATTGCAGAGCCAGCTTTTTCATTCTCAAAAAATTGAGTCCATAGGAATGCTGGCTGGTGGCATAGCACATGATTTTAATAATTTATTAACCAGCATCAATGGCTATAGTGAGCTTGCGCTTATGCAGCTTCCCAGAGACCACCAAGTGCGCGAGTACGTGCAGGCTATTTATCAAAGTGGAATAAGAGCTGAGGGGCTTACC
>CAMYJP010000016.1:20460-24968 GCA_947258675.1 uncultured Desulfobulbaceae bacterium
CAATTGATCAAAGAATCAATACTGTTATTGACAATGTCGCAACAATGATTTCCAGAATAGTTGGAGAGGATGTCGTGATCAGAATCAATAAATATTCTCAGTTAAAAAATATTTTTGCCGACAGAGGTCAGCTTGAACAGGTATTAATGAATCTGATAGTCAATGCCAGAGATAGCATGCCCAGAGGAGGGTATCTGACAATCGAGACTGCAGAGATAAAGATTAATGAGAATAGCAGTAATTATACCGTGGACATGGGAGAGGGAGAGTACGCTTTTCTCTCAGTAGCTGACAATGGGGTCGGCATGAGTCAGGAAGTGCTGGATAAGATATTTGACCCGTTTTTTACTACCAAAGAAATCGGCAAAGGAACCGGGCTGGGGTTGGCTACCGCCTATGGGATCATCAAACAGCACGGGGGACATATTTCAGTTATCAGCGAACAAGGTAAGGGCACAAAATTCAAAATTTATTTTCCTATTATAGAGGCTGGAGAAACACGACAGAAAGAAGCAACCGTTTCAAGAACGGATCAGGGACATGAAACTGTATTATTGGTTGATGACGAGCCCGGAGTTCGTAAAATGATCAAAGACATGCTTTCCCCCTTAGGGTACCAATTGCTACAGGCGTCGGATGGGGAAGAGGCATTATTGATTCATGAGCAGACCGATGGACCAATTCACCTGCTATTGACGGATGTCGTGATGCCCGGGATGAACGGCAAAGATATGGCCGTTATCATTAGAAAGTATCGTCCGGAAATGAAAGTGATTTTCATGTCAGGATATACTGACCATAAACTTGATTCTGAAGATATTATGGCCAGTGAAGACATGACATTTATTCAAAAGCCCATTACCCCATCAAAGTTGATCACCATCATCAAGGATATACTGAGAGTTCCTCATTGCTAAGAATGTTAATCATTTTGTCCGCGCCAACTACCTAATCCGGAAAATTAATGTATATTTAGGCAACAACATGCCAATGATTGTGCTGAAGCACCAGTTGTAATTACTCCATGTATAGTTTTCCAGGAATGGTTTTGCTTTGAATAATAGGAGAGAATAATCATATGAGTGCACCAAAACTTGTGATCGTGGGTGGAGTTGCGGCTGGAGCTTCGGCCGCAGCTAAGGCACGGCGTTGCAGCGAAGAAGCAGAGATAATTCTGTATGAGAAAGGGTCGGATATATCATATGCCACCTGTGGGCTTCCTTATTATCTTTCCGGAGTGATTTCAAAAAGGCGCAGCCTCTTGATCACTAAAGCGACTTTCTTTCAAAAACGATTTAATGTGCAGGTCAGAACTGACATGGAAATTGTAGGAATAGATCGGCAGGCAAAACAAATTAAAGCTGTTGATCGTATTACCGGAAATAGAACCGAGGAATCTTATGATCAGCTCATTTTGGCAACCGGCGCTGAACCAGTTGGCCTGAACGTTCAAGGCTTTGACTTGCCATTCGTCTTTTTTCTGAAAACACTGGAAGATACAGACCGGATCTATGAGTATCTGCGCCTTAATACAGTGCACAATGCGGTAGTTGTCGGAGGCGGGCTCATCGGCATGGAAGCGGCAGAAAATCTCGGTCATTGCTATCAAAGGATCGGCCAATGGCGGTAAGGTGGAAACTGGAAGGGGAAGAGAATTACCTGCCGATCTTGTTATTATGGCTGTTGGAGTAAGACCTAATGTTGACTTAGCTCAAAGCTCAGACCTTAAATTGGGTACAACTGGTGGTATTTGGGTTGACGAGTTCATGCGGACAAATGATTCGGATATATTTGCTGCCGGTGATTGTGTGGAAAGCTTAAACATAGTGACTGGGAAAAAGATGATATTCCCCATGGGGTCTGCTGCCAATAAGCAGGGAAGAGCAGCCGGTGCCAATGCAATGGGCAGGAAAATCAAAGTAAAAGGCTTTACAGGTACGGTTATTGTCAAGGTTTTTGATCTGACAATCGCCAAGACCGGTCTTTCAGAAAAAGAGGCTATTGTGGAGGGTTTCTCTCCATTAGTAACTTATGTAGTGGCTGATCACCATGCCGGTTATTATCCTGGAGCTAAGGATATCCGGATAAAGACTATCACAGATAAAGCATCCCGCCGTTTGCTTGGGGCTCAGATTATTGGCGAGGAGGGAGTGGATAAGCGTATTGATGTCATGGCCACAGCAATTTATAATAATATGACAGCCGAAGATCTGATGCATCTGGATCTTGCCTATGCTCCACCTTATTCATCTGCCAGAGATCCGGTTTTTGTCTCCGGTGCTTTGAACCAAAATTATTTTGACGCTGACTGGATGCCTATCACACCTGAAACACTCCATGAAAAAATAAAAAAAGCGGAATCCTTTTCGCTTATCGATCTCAGAGTGACCAGAGAATTGCAGGATACGGGTATTATCCCAGGTGCCATGCATATACCTGTTGATGAGTTGAGGAACAGGATTGACGAATTGAATCATGAACAGGAAATAATTCTTTGTTGCGCAGTTGGGTTGCGGTCATATCTTGGCTGTCGCATTCTTGCCTTAAATGGATTTAAGAACGTTAAAGCCTTGACAGGAGGAATAATGAGTTGGACGTATACTCTTGAGCCTGAGGCCGTTTGACAGGAATAATTCCAATCTCAACCCCTGTTGACTGATATCCACTCACCGTCGACCAACAGCGAGTGAGGTTTGAAGTTGGCCTTGTAGCTCATTGCCTTTATTTGCTTGATCCAGTACCCAAGATAAATCAAATTGATTTTATGCTGTTGGCAGAAATTAATACCGGAAAGTATGTTAAACGTCCCTAAGCTTCGCCGTCCTTCCGCTGGGTCAAAATAACAATACACACAATTCAATACATCTCCACAGAGATCAATAATACCAACACCAATGAGTTTTTCTGCAACTCGGTATTCAAATTCATAGGTATAGCCACCTGTGCAAAGGAAGAAACTGGAATAATATTCTTCTGCAGAATTATTTCGCCCCGGATATCTGGCCTGTAGAAATTTGTCGCACAATTCCAGTTTTTCATCGGTTATATGGATGGGAACAATATCTGTAGTAATGTCGAGATTTTTTTTAAAAACCCTCTTCTGGTTTCGATTCGGTTTGAAATTTACAGGAACAATTCGTACAGGAACACAACCACAGCAATCCGGACACACCATTGTATAAATATAGTTACCGTTACGTCGGTAACCTAAGTCAAGAAAAGTTTCCAGAATTCGAGTAGATATTCCTCCCAGAAGACCCTGTTTGTATACAGCTTTCTGTTCCAGACCATAAGGACAGGGAACTGAAGAATCAAAAAAGAACCTGGCCCAGTCGGAAGCAGGATTGTTATATTTTATCCCGCGATTGTTATCATAATTGGTCATAACCATCTATTGTAATCAAAAGTACCTTACCTGTTGTCATCATTGATGACCGAAACGAAATTTTCTTGTGTTCACAAATGTAGTGAATAATTTTGTTCGATGGACCAGTTCACTAGCTGTGAGGCTGTTATTTTTTACTCTTTGAGCATCGTGCTGATAAATGCGTTGGCTTCGCCGATGGATGCTTCCATTTCCTTTACCAATATTTTTATATCATCCTGCATTGAAACCAGTTCATTTTGCAGCGATGCAATTGCCTGGGCATTGAGATTGTGCTTGAGAAAAAGAACCTGGTCTTTAAACGCGGTGAGTACCGGAGTAATTTTTTTTTCAGCCCGTTTCATGGCTTTAATAAGTTGAGCATATTGTTCTTTGGTCCTGGCCAGTTTTTTCTTACTGTCGCGGCGTAATGTTTCGTTTGAGTATTGCTTTAACTCTTCTTCCCATTCATTAAACAGATCTTCTGCAACATCCTCCACCAGAGAAATTCGTTTATGTACTTCTTCTGCCTTGGATTCACTTCGTTCATACTCTGCATTTAATTTTTTATATTTATCCTCAAGTTTTCCGCCTTTAAAGCCCAAAACACTACTGAACTGCTCAAGGGCTGATTGAAACTGTTCCTTGGCTTCTTCCTGCGAGTCGCGGGCATCTTCCACTCTTTCCACCATAAGGTCACGTTTGTGGATACCAAACTTTTCAAGGGTATTGTAATAGGCAGTCTGGCAGCCATTAAGAAAAATCAGGTTTGCAGTCAGCAACAATGTTAAAATAAAATTCTTCTGATTTACTTTTTCCATTCTAGTCTCTCCTTGCCTTATTGTGTGATCTGCCTAAATTTTTTTTCTTTTTAATTTCCATATCTTTTTAATTCTACAATGTTTTCTGGATTTATTCCATTATCCTGACAGACCAGAATATAAGGTGTTTTTGCAAGTCAGAAAGTTCATTTCTAGTTTAATTTCATCCAAGTACCATAAAGTCATAATAGTCAAGATATGTTAGGTGTCAAGGGAGGTCCTATTTCAATACCTGCGTTAAAACACCTGGTGGAGGGATTGCAGATTATCTGAAATGCTCATGAACTGAACAGTGAGCGCACTCCTCGTAGCTTGCTGCGAGG
>CAMYJP010000017.1 GCA_947258675.1 uncultured Desulfobulbaceae bacterium
ATGAAGATAACCAGGATGGCAATTCCATAGCTGAACGACTTGAAAAGTTCAATTGATTGCATCTTTGACATCACTGCTTGACGTAAGGCGGTTACTTTGGCGTGGGGAAATTTTTCAGCAATCTGAAGAACTAACTCTGTTATTGGACAATCGCGACAGAAAGCAGCAATTTCCACCATAGAAATCTTGCCCTCTTTACCAAGCACCTTTTGCATGGCATGCAGATCGCCAATTATTACACCATCCTCTGAAGCGCCAGTTGGCAGGAGCACTGTGGTAACTGTAAAATTTTGATTTCCTAAAGAAAAATTGTCTCCTACTTTGAGACCAAGAGTGTTTGCCGTTTCCGATCCAAGAATAAGTTCATCTGCCTTTTGAGCAGGCATACCTTCAAACTGCCACCAGTTTTTCAGCATGAGCTCAGATTCCAGATCAACACCCATCACCAGCACAGAACCATATTTCGCTACCTCAACGGCTCCCAATATTTTCGGCGCCACAATACCCAGGTTTTCCTTGTTTTTTATTGTCCTTATTTTCGGAATTTCAACCTCATCAAATTCGATGGTTTCATAGTTGACTCCACCGACGCTGATGCCGCCATAACTCAAAGAGAGATTTTTGCTCTTTGGAGCCATGACTATGTTGGCTCCAAACTGGTCGAGCCGGTCTTCAATGTCACGAGACATGCTTTCTGTAATGGATACGAGCGTCACAATAGTCGCAATACCGATCAACAACCCCATGACGAGAAAAATCATCTTGCCCTTGCGGCGTCTTAAGTTATTGAATGAAATATTATGTAACTTCAATGGAATCGCCTCCGCGATTAAGTTTCAATAATTTAGTCGTTATTCAACAGATGGAGGGCCTAGAAATTCTGCTTCCTTTTTTAATGTTTTCTGCCTCTGACTGTGACTTACCCGGTTGAGCATAACGGTGTTAATGTCCTTTTTGTCGAAAAAGGCTGCAAGTTTTTTCGGCTCTGTTATCGATTTGTCAAAGGTGATAACTATCCTTGTGCCGTCCGTATCTGCAACGACATTCTTGACACCTCTCAGCGTTTGGATGTCCTGCAAGATTCCTTCAGGCCAGTTTTCGGCGTTCTGCAATTTGTATATTGCATCATCAAGGTGGCGGGTGCTGAAGTAGGCAATGGATTTTGGTACTATTACAATTCCCAGTCCTATCACAATGACAAACGAGACAATGGCCGCCAGAACACCAAAACTGATGCCACGCTTTTTAACACCAAGCACTTTCTCCCGTTTTGCTCTGTATTTTTCAAGATCGTAAACCATGATTTTTCCTGTATAATTGATTAAACAAATAAATGTAATCGGTTATTCTCGCTAATCATTGCCAAGGAGATTTTTTTATCTCCGATGTTTCATGTACCATGAATTAGCATTAACATCTTTCATGGCAATAATTAGATTCTTGCCATTCACAGCCCTTTTAAGGGGTGCTGGATTACAACCGCCCTTAATGACGTTGATTCTGTTTGAGGCAAACTTCTGGCCGCAATTACTGCAAACCATGAAATCACCTTGCTGAAAATACCCTTTTCCAGAACGATAGCATACATCACAGGCGTCAATGGCAGCCCTGATCACCCCATCGCGGCTTTTAAGAGTAAAAAAAGTCACCATAGTGCCGTCATTTGCCCGCACTTTGAAATGGTGGGCCTTACCGTCATTTATGGTGTTTAATGGAAGTTCTAGGATTCCATTTTTAGGTGTTAATGTCTTTGTTTTGTCTCCCCAGAACGAATTAGCCTGTTTGGTGTATGTCAGAGATGCCAATAGAATTGTTGCGACACTAAAAATCCATATTTTCTTCATGCTAAAATCCTAAATTACAGAAATATTTTTAATTATTTAGGTGATGCCTGGTTCACATATTTGCGATAAAGCTTTTTCCAGGCTGTTGCTGTAGCGTTACATCCCTTGCGGTCACAGTTGGATCTACCAACGGGATAATTTGCATAAGTTTTTTTGGGTTGAATTGGTGACGGAGCCTGAACTGATGACTTCTTACCTTTATTGACAACCCTGGCAGGATAGCCAAGCTCAGTGATATTCTGAGCGATTGTTTCCGGGGAAAGGGATGAACTATGCTTAACTGCCACAAGGCCTCTATTCAGGTCACTATCCATACCTATTGTGCCGACCAGAGTTCTTAAACTGTTTTCTATGGTAGTCAGGCAGGAGATACAGGAGAGATTTGATACCTGCATGGTCGTAAGAAGAACCTCTCCTTTACCGGCGGCTGTTGGATTCCAGACTCGTGGGCCTCCTGCATTTGATCCGCCGGTACTGCATCCACCGCCGCAACCACCGGTATATTTGCTTGACTTGCCGAAGGAAATGGATTTTTGGCTTGAAATATCCGCAGACCAGTTAACTCTTGCCGGATAGCCGGTTCCAGAGATTCTGTTGGCTATTTCTTCATCCGAAAGATCTCTGCGATGGTCAACCACGATCATACCGGAGCGAATATCACCTTCCATCCCAAGAGCTCCATTAAGCTTTTTAAGTTCCTGTTCTATGGCTGCAAGACAGGAACCACAGGAGAGCTTTTCCACTAAAAAATTAGAGCGTTTCACTTGATCGGCAAAGGTTATGGTTGCCAATGGCAAAGCACAGAACAGCAGTACTAAGATTGTTTGAATTTTCTTTTTAGCTGTCATCATCAATCATCCATTTTCAATTAGAAGTTTGTCCTTCATTTCTCCCTGTATAGGCATACCCTGGCAGGAATGTTACCTCCTGCCAGGGCTGTTTGGAAGGGGATTCATTTGATCGCTATATTATCCAGCAATGCTTGTGCCAAACAACGAAAAATAAATAAATACTGTTTAATAACAGGTGTTTGTTCGATAGATCGGGTGGCGTAGCAGACTGTCAAGGAATTCTGTTTTGAAAAGAATGAAGAATATTCTTTAATGAAGTGAAGAATATTCTTCATTCAAGAGCTGGGCACCTCATTTCTTGAACAGTTTCGGTTCTAACTAAATTGGCTTGGCAATAGTTAGCTTTTCGGAATAGATGCGGTTTTACCTATATCAGGGATTATCCCATGCAGTTAGAGTTTGAATTTTTCCATACGATAGATAAGTACATGGCGTGGAATTTTTAAGAGACGTGCAGCCTTGGATCGATTGCCACCGCTCTTTTCCAAAGCCTTTTGAATTAATTCCTTCTCAACGTTTTCCAGAGAAAGCCCTTGGTCAGGAATTTCAGGAACTAAAGTTTCATTTACAGTAGAAGTAAGCGGCAGTCTCAAATCGTTTTCTTCTATAACATTACCCTTTCTTAGAATAAGGCATCGCTCTACGGTGTTCTGCAGTTCTCGGATATTGCCGGGCCAGTCATATTGTTTCAACATTGTTTCTGCATGATCAGAAAATTGGACATCCGGAGAAGCGTTGAATTTTTTTAAAAAGTGTTGGATGAGAGATGGAATATCTTCCCGACGATTTCGTAGCGGCGGGAGATGCAAAGGAACGACTCCGAGTCTATAATAAAGGTCCTCCCGAAATGTTCCCTTAGCAATAGCTTCGAGCAGGTCTTTGTTGGTGGCGGCAATAATACGTACATCAACTTCTTCAGTTTGGTCTGAGCCTATCGGTTCAATTTGGCGTTCCTGAATTGCTCGCAAAAGTTTCGTTTGCATATCCAATTTAAGTTCGCCAATTTCATCTAGAAAAAGTGTGCCATTAACCGCAGACTGAAAGCGGCCTTTTCTATTGGCAACCGCTCCGGTGAAGGCGCCTTTGACATGTCCGAACAGTTCGCTTTCGATGAGATTATCAGGGATTCCTGCACAGTTAACTGCTATCATGGATTCGTTTTTGCGAGAACTGTGCTGGTGGATTAATCTCGCCAGCACCTCTTTGCCGGTGCCCGATTCTCCGGAAATCAAAACAGTGGCTTCGCTTTCTGCAACTTTTAATGCTGTTTGTAGAAGTTCAGCCATTGCTGTGTTGGCGGTTTCCATGCCTGCTGTGCCGGTAAGACGATTTACTTCATCCGTAAGCAGCCGTGTGCGCGACCTTAATTTTTTTAATTCCAAGGCCTTATTGCATGATAGGCGCAGGGTGTCACGGTCAAACGGCTTGGTGATGAAATTGAATGCTCCTTTGTTCATAGCTTTTACAGCCATTTCAATAGAACCGAAGGCTGTTATAATAATTACTGGTGTATCAGGCGATTCTGCCTTGATCTTTGTCAGCAACTCCAATCCGTTCATATCACCGAGTTGTACATCAGTAACAACAATATCAGGAGATTTGGCATGAAATAGTTTCAATCCCTCTTTGCCGGAAGCGGCTGTGCTTACTTTGAACCCAGATGAAACCAGATTGTATTCCGTAACTCTCCGTAAACTTTCATCGTCATCAATTAGTAGAATACATTCACCCATGATGCCCCTTAATATCAATTAGTTTCAATTCCTTCATTGGCTGATTGTTTTTCATATATTGTCGAAGGATAGGATTCAGGAGGTGGCAGAAATACTATGAAGCATGCTCCGCCAAACTTGGATTCTTCCACGGAAAGAATTCCTCCGTAGCTTTCTACGATCTTACGGCTGATGGATAGGCCAAGCCCGGTACCGTTCTCTTTTCCTGTAAAAAATGGCTTAAAGATCTGTTTCCGTTCCTCTGCAGTTATGCCGGGGCCATTGTCGTTAAATGTTATTGATAAACCGTCAGCAGCAGAAGCAAGCTCAATAGTTATTTTCCCTCCCTTTGATACCGCATCAATGGCATTAAGTATAATATTAAGAAAAACCTGTGATAACCGACTGCCGTCAACTTGAAAAGTATTCCCTATTTCATTTTGGACAATTTCCAATGTCACTGCTTTTTTCCGAAGAGGGCTGGCAAGCAGTCTTGTAACTTGATTTAATACCTGGTTAAGAGGTTCGGTGGTTCCAATTTTTCCTTTTTGTCCCCGAGAATATTGCAGGACTTCTTCTACGGTTGTATTAAGACGTCCAATCTCTTTAAGTAAAATTTGGGCAAATTCTCTTTTCGGGTGTCCAGGTGTAAATTCGTCCAGAAGAATCTCAGCGGTTCCTTTAATGGAACTCAATGGATTCTTTATCTCATGGGCTAGGGATGCTGCCAATCTGCCTAGGGCTGAAAATTTTTGACTCGTTGAGAGCTGTTCTTCCGCCTCTATAAGTAGTTGGGTTTCTCGATGGAGCTTAGCATAGGATCTTTCAAGCTTTTCAGAAAGCTGTTTGTATTTCTCGCGAAGTTTATTCTGTTTGCTGACAATTAAACCGGTTACTGACCCGGCAGCCATATAAAGGACGATTTCCATAACTTCACTAACATATGTTTCAAATCCCTGGCCCATATAAAGCAGGATATGCGGAATGAAAAAGATGGACGACATGAGAGCAATACTGAACCCTCCCCAGAAACCGAACCAGACGGCACTCAGAACAATCGGGAAGTAACTGAAGCGCCGATAAATATCATGATAGAAAAAAAGGTCGCCGGGAGTAAAGAAGTGCAACAAGCCAATGGCGATTACAATGAGAACTAAGAAAATGTAAAGATATTTCCGCATGGTTATTCTTTAGATTCGGTTGTAGGCAATTTTGTTCACTTATTTTTTGTAAAAGGGTCCCTTCTGCTATTTAATATAATAAAACAAAGCCTGGTGCCGTATCATCCCCAGAGGCTGACAAGAAAAGTGCTGAGGAAAGGTAAATAGGTGATAAGACCCAAAGTGATTGCAAGAAGAAAAAGGAACGGCAGCGTTGCAATATAGAGGTCTGTAATCGGTCTTTCAAATCGATAACTGGCAAGGAATAGGTTGAGACCAACCGGTGGTGTACAATAACCGATTTGCAAGTTTGTCAGAAAAATAATTCCTAAGTGAATCAGGTCCACACCATAGGCATTAGCAATGGGAACGATGAGAGGTACAATAAGAACCAGGGCTGAGAAGATATCCAGTAATGCCCCAACTATCAGAAGAAAAATATTCAAAACAAGTAAAAAGGTATATTTACTCGTAATATACTCCTGAGTTAAAGCAAAAAGCCGCATGGGAATTTCCTGGTCTACCAGGAAATTTGTTGAAGCCATGGAGGCGGCCAAGACGACCAGAATGCCGCCAAAGAGGATCATGCTTTTAACCATTACCGCAGGCAATTTGGATAAGCTGACATCCCGATAAATAAAGACCTCGACTATCAACACATAAAGTGCTGTCACCGCAGCAGCTTCTCCGGCTACAAATATACCTCCATATATCCCGCCAAGTACGATTACCGGAAGGGGCAATTCCCATGCTGCTTCTTTCAGGCCGGTAAAGATGTCCTGACGGGAGAATTTTTGTTTAATAAAGGTTGCCGGGCTTTTTTTCATGCTGTAACCGACCAGAAGAACAAGCATAAGAATACCGGGAAGTATTCCAGCAAGAAAAAGCTGGTCGACGCGAGCCCCAGAAATTACTCCATAAAGAATCAACGGCAGACTTGGAGGAAACAGCAAACCCAGGCTCCCTGAGGACGTTAACAAACCCAACGAGAATTTTTCAGAATAATTATCTTTCAAAAGGGCCGGGAAAAGAAGCCCACCCACCGCAAATATTGTTACACCTGATGCACCGGTAAAAGCTGTGAAAATTGCGCAAACTATCAATGATATAACAGCAAGTCCACCAGGCAGCCATCCAAGAAGCAGCTGGGATAGTTTTAATAAGCGCTGAGCAGTAGCGCTTTCTGAAAGAAGTGTCCCGGCAAAGATAAATAAGGGTAATGAAAGGAGGAGAGGAGTGTCCGAAAGCCTTGACATCTCAATGATCACGACGGAAAGGTCAATTTCCACGCTGTAAAAGGATAGCAGCGCCAGAGCGGAAATGACAACAAAGAGAGGGCTACCCAGGATGGCAAGGAGAAAAGTAAGGAATTTGAGTAAGTTCATAATACTGAAAAATCTGGCCTCAGCAGGGTAATCATTCCATGACTCACAACCACATCTGTCCTGAGTATCTGGACTATTTTATAATCCTTGTTAGTGCGGGGATATGCCAGACAACAAAATAAGTTCCTTTATTCAGTTGGTTAAAATTTGAAATAACCTGCCAGCCACTTTAGTAATAATACCTTTATGTAAATCAGTTTAACCAATCTGAGGTGAGCTTGAGGATGAAGATTTGAACGCCTTAGAAATAGTAACAAGATCGGTAATGAGAAGTATTATAAATCGAAGGCTTATAAGGCCAAAAGCCAGTGGAAAAGCCAGGTTCATCACCCAAGATGGAACTGATAGTATCTCACTACTGCCAGGGTATGCAATTTCGTTGCTAATAAATACGATGGAGGCGTAAGTAATTGCTATGCAGACTAAAGCAGAGAAGAGGTGAACAAGGCCAGAGAGCCATGGCATCATCTTTTGAGGTACAAGATAGGAAATAATATCAATGGCAATATGTTTATTATTTTTGGTTGCCAGGCCAGCACCAAACAAACCAGCCCAAAGAACAATATAGCGAAGAAGAGGATCAGCCCAGACAAACCCGGATGAAAAAAAATCACGTAATATAATCTGCACACATGCCAGCCCAATCATTGCACAAAGCAGAAAACAGAGGAATATTTCCTCAAGCCGATTCAAATAGTAAAATACCGTTTTAATGGTAGTAGGCCTATGAGAGTTCATTTTTTTAATAACGGCTCTTTTTTGCCTCGAAAATCGTATAATGACTTAATTGTTGCATCATAAATTTCTTTGGAAAAAGCATCGTCAATTATTTTTTCCACCGTAATTTCTCGGTAATGCTGCAACTTTTCGGTAATACCGGGAGCTGCCCGGACCACGGTGATGCCATTTTTCTTTAAGGCCTGTAAGGCTGAATTGTTACTGTCTCTGGTATCTTGCAGAAGTCTGGCAAAATAGGTTTTTGCAGTTGACTCCATTAGCTCAGCGTATGCAGGAGGGAGTTTTGAAAAGGTTTTCATGTCAACGGCAAACGCTCCATAACCATAAGTAAAAGGGATATCGGTGACGTACTTGGTTCGGGTAAACCATTGAAGGACTATGGCGCCGTAAAATGAGTTATACGCTGTATCGATAAGCCCGGTCTGAAGAGATGTAAGAACATCCGGGATAGAGAGAGAAGTCGGTGTAACGCCGACGGTTTGGAGAAAGACATTACTTATTGGATCTCCCTGAGGAACCCAGGATTTGGTTTTTTGCAAATCATTTATTGTGGAAATAGGTTTTTTTGACAAGGTATAGATAAATCCAACCTCGGACATGGCCAGCAGTTCAAGGTTTTTTTCCCTAAATGCCTTTTTAAATTGAGGCCGCAACTTTTCCTTAACAAAATCTACTTCTTCATATGAATTGAAAAGAAAAGGAATGCCCATCACTCTGAAATCTTTTACTATTTCCCCAATGCCGGTCATGGTGAAGCCACCGCCCTGCAGCTGACCTATTTTCATCTTGCGATACATGGCGCGGTCATCTCCCATAACCCCGCCTGGATAAATTTTAAAGCCGATTTCACCGTTGCTTTTTTCTTCCACTTCTTCGGTGAATTCTTGAAATCGCTTGGCCCATACACTTCCACCCGGGGCCAATGAGGCCACTTTGAATAAGTGCTTAGGTCTTTTAGCCAGTACAGGGTTAGCGTTAAATAATATTCCCGATGTAATTACTAGAATTATTAATAATTTTATTAAGCGAGCCATGCTATATGCCTTTGTCGTGATATACAAATTATGTAGTTGCCGAGCAGACCTGCGCACCTCGTGTAAATCCGAAGTTGTTAAGCACCTCTCGAGGGGATAGAGACTCCGAATTCGAGTGTACCTAGGATAAACAAATCAGAAAGGAGAAAAATAATCATTGCATCACAATATTATTTTTACACCTGTCCCTAAAAGCAAAAAAAAGAAAAAGGCGTTTGCAGAGTAATTAATACGAAACTAAAAATAGTCATCTATTTGTTCGAGAAGCCTTCTTGCTCTTTTCTTTGCCAGCAAATTAGAAGCATTTAATTCCTGAATTTCATTATGGGAGTCGTTGAGGACCTCATTTAAAAGATTTTCAAAGAGCTCACGGTTATAGGTTAACCGGGCATAAGTCTCAGCATAGGATATATGAGTAAGTAAAAAATGGCGGTCGGCTATTTTCAGTGCCCGTTCAAAATGATCCCGGCTTTTTTCTGGCTGACCTCCGAACATTATAGGTCTGCTCCCATAGTAATACCCTAAAAACAGATGTGCAGCCCCATAATAATATGATTCGTCTAACTCCAGGACCCTGAGCATGATTTTTTCTATTTTGGGTAGGTCAGCTATGGCATCCGGAGCACCATTTTGGTATTGCACCCAAGTCGCCCAGCCAAAACCACCCCAGAAAAGCGAGTCAACATTATTCTTGGTAAAGTAAGGTAGGCAGTTTTCAAATTCATTTAAAGTTTTGTCTTTTGAATTTTTAAATTCATCGGAAAGGCAAAGCAGGCTAAGTCCATAGTCTTTGGCTTTATTGCTTAATGTAACAGCACGATCGAGATCTCCTTTATCAAATACAATTGATGCATAAGATATATATGCTTGTGTTCCGGTAATCAGCAGTTTCTTGTTGACTGGATTTTTTGCGATAAGGCCGTCAAGAATTAAAAGAAGTGCAGGAGTACCCTCATTTATTAAGTCGAGGTCTGTCTGATTCTGGATTGAGTTTGTAAGAGGGTCGACGAACTGATTAATCAACATTGAAGTGCAACCGTTGATTCCTGGCAGGAGGCTTAGCAGCAGGATAAATCCATTGAACAGCAGTTTGTAGCCGAGTTGTGCGCTCTTTGATTGATGTGTCCGGAGTCGTATTCGCGACAAAGCTTAGACCTCTTTACTAAATCTGATATAACCAGTTAACTCAGGAGTTGTTTTCTGTTTTATAGCATCTGTGATTAATTAAACAAAAAAAAATTAAAAAGCTTCTTAAATTTTTTCTAAAAAACTTTCGTTGTTGATTGAATTTTTTAGAATTAACAGGAAGTTATTGTGCGTCAGTGGTCCTGCCTCGGTGTGCTGGTATTGACTTCTGAGCCGATTGATCCTATAATTAAGTACAAACGTATTATATATTGAGGAACTAATAAAAAATTACAACACTCTATATGGCCAATATAGGGTGATTTTTTTTAGATTACTATAAGTTGCGTAATATGAACGAAAAAACAGAGATTGATTATTGCAAAGTAATAGTCATAAACATCGAGTATAAACTTAAGGAGATTACATTATGGTAGAAATTACTGATCTGGCTGTAAAGAATTTAAAAGCCTATATGCAGGAAAATAAAATAGATTCTGCATTAAGAATTGCCTTGATGCAAGGAGGATGATCTGGCCCTTCATTGGGTTTGGCTCTGGATGAGCCAAAAGAAAATGATGCTACATATGATAATGACGGCCTTACTTTTTTAGTTGATAATGGGCTACTCACGACATGTGGAGAAATCAAGGTCGATTTTGTTGATGCTGGCATGCGATCCGGTTTCTCTATTAGTTCCGCCAACCCTGTTGGTGGCGGTTCCTGTGGAAGTTCTTGCAATAGCAATTGCGGTTAATATCCCAACAAAAGACCCCCGGCAGCTTCCTGTCGAGGGTCTTTTTATTCTTAAGACCATCCTCCCAGAAAATGTTCTTTTTCTCTCCAGTTTTATAAAATAGCTATGCCTTTTGTGCTAAAGCACATCGAGATTTTTCCCTTATTCTTGACAGACAAAGAGTCTGAACTTACCTTTTCAACAAAATTTGATCAATTTATATGAAACCCATTGACAGTGAGATGTCGGTTTAGAAATCAGAAGCTTTTTTATTTTTCAATAAGCTAATTACTGCCAACTGGCTGAAAAGTAAAAAGCGTTTCATGTAGAGGTGTTAAAAAAGTAACGTTACTGCAACTGAACATCTCTGTTCGGCCTGACCAATGCATCGTTTCAGGCTCTATCTTTTTGAAATTCAAATTACTAATATTCAGTAGGCTGTAGAATTTTTATGTGCCACCAGTTAGCTGGAAAAGAAAGGTTTTGTCAATATATATAAAGGAACGTCGTTATGCAGTTTGAAAAATTTACTATAAAGTCTCAGGAGGCTATTCAGGCAAGCCAGGGATTTGCAGAGCAAAAGGGACATCAGGAGATTCAGCCGGAGCACCTGCTGCGGGTTCTTCTAGATCAGGCAGACGGTGTGGTTTTGCCGGTTTTGCAGAAGATGGGTGTTGATCCCAAAAGCCTATTATCCGAAGTAGATATTTTTTTGGGCCGCCAGCCGTCGGTAGAGGGCGGAGGGTTTGGCCAAGTGTCTCTTTCCAGGGGTCTGAAAAAAATATTAGATCTGTCGTTCACAATAGCAAAGGAGATGCAGGATGAGTTCGTCAGCCAGGAGCATTTGTTTATTGCCATATTAAGTGATGGCGATACTTCAATTGCTAAGCTGTTACGATCAAGAGGTGTAACCAAGGATGCTTTCCTTAAGGCTTTGGTCAGTATTAGAGGCAATCAACGGGTTACAGATCAAAATCCTGAAGAAAAATATCAGGCTTTGGATAAATACACCCGCAATTTAACTGATATAGCCAAGCAAGGGAAGATAGACCCTGTAATTGGCAGGGATGATGAGGTGCGTCGTGTCGTGCAGGTTTTGTCCAGAAGGACCAAGAACAACCCCGTTTTGATAGGTGAGCCTGGGGTAGGAAAAACTGCTATTGTGGAAGGTCTGGCACAGCGAATCGTTAATGGTGACATTCCGGAAACTCTCACCAACAAACAAGTACTGGCACTTGATATGGGTGCGTTGATTGCCGGTGCCAAATATCGAGGGGAGTTTGAAGATAGACTGAAGGCGGTTTTAAAAGAAGTGCAGAGACGAGAAGGTGAAATCATTCTTTTTATTGATGAAATTCATACATTAGTCGGTGCTGGAGCGGCTGAAGGATCAATGGACGCTTCTAATATGCTGAAGCCTGCATTAGCTCGTGGTGAATTGCATTGCGTTGGCGCAACAACTCTGGATGAATATAGAAAATATATTGAAAAGGATGCTGCTTTGGAGAGACGTTTTCAGCAGGTTCTTGTTCAGGAACCATCGGTAGATGACACTATTGCAATACTGCGCGGTATTAAGGAAAAGTATGAGGTCCATCATGGAGTCCGGATTATGGACTCAGCAACAGTTGCTGCTGCAATGCTCTCCAATCGTTATATAACAGACCGTTTCCTGCCGGATAAGGCTATCGACTTGATTGATGAGGCGGCCTCCAAATTGCGAATAGAAATAGACAGCATGCCAACTGAAATTGATGAGGTAGACCGTCGACGCATAAAACTTGAAATTGAACGGGAGGCACTGAAAAAAGAAAAAGATAAAGCTTCTAAGGAAAGGCTAGATAAGCTTGAGGCAGAATTGGCCAATTTGCGCGAAACTTTAGACAGTATGAAAAGTCATTGGAGTCTGGAGCGTGAAACTATTTCGAATATTAGAAGGGTTAAGGCTGAAATTGAAGAGGCTGGCATCGCCGAACAACAGGCCCAGCGCATGGGTGACTTGAGTAAGGTAGCGGAAATTCGATATGGCAGGATTGTTGAACTAGAAAAGCAATTGGCTTCAGAGAATGAGCGGCTGGCAGAAATTCAGAAGGAGCGCAAGATGCTCAAAGAGGAAGTTTCTGAAGAGGATATAGCTAGCGTAGTGGCTAAATGGACCGGGATCCCGGTTGATAATCTCCTTGAGGGGGAAAAAGACAAACTGGTTCACGCAGAAGAAAATATGGCCCGGCGTGTAGTGGGACAGCAAGAGGCGATTAGTGCAGTCGCCAATGCGGTTCGTCGCTCCAGGGCCGGATTGCAGGATCCCAACCGACCTCTTGGTTCTTTTATCTTCCTGGGGCCAACAGGCGTAGGGAAAACCGAGCTTGCCAGAACATTGGCTGAGTTTCTATTTAATTCAGAACATGCGATGGTGCGGTTGGACATGTCGGAGTTTATGGAAAAGCATTCTGTGGCCAGGTTAATCGGGGCTCCTCCTGGGTATGTAGGGTATGAGGAAGGAGGATATCTTACGGAAGCTGTCCGTCGCAGACCATACTCGGTTATTTTATTTGATGAAATTGAAAAGGCGCATCCTGATGTATTTAATGTCCTGCTCCAAATATTGGATGATGGTCGGATGACAGATGGTAAGGGAAGAACGGTTGATTTTAAAAATACCATTCTGGTCATGACATCCAATTTAGGCAGCCAGCTTATTATGGAATTAGGAGAAGAAAATCGACAAGAAATGGTAAAGCAGATAGACGAGATTCTCCATCACCAGTTCAAACCGGAATTCCTGAACCGAATTGATGAGACAATAATTTTCCAAGGGTTATCTAGAGAGGACCTTGCAAAAATAGTAGACATTCAGCTTGCCCTCCTGGTAGACAGACTCGCAAATCTTAAGTTCTCCGTCAAGCTGACGGAAGCAGCCAAGGATTTTATTATACTGGCTGGTTATGACCCTGCTTTCGGTGCTAGACCTTTAAAAAGGGCAATTCAGAGACATATTCAAGATGGTCTGGCTATGCAGATCCTTGAGGGTATATTCAAGGAAGGTGACAGGGTGGTGGTTGATGTTGATCCATCGGGAACCAAATTGAAATTTAATCGGGATAGCATCGAGCTAGAGCAGTGACCATGGTGGATAATTCACCTCATAATCCGTCTTTAGATCTGTTTCAGTCCAAGGCAGAAAATCTTTATGCTGCTCGGGACATGTGTTGTTCGCAGGCTATTATGCTGTTGCTCAATGATGGGTTTGGGGGCGGCCTTGAACAGGAAACGGTGATCGGGCTGAGTGCGGGATTTTGCGGTGGTATGGGGGATGCCGGGTGTGCATGCGGTGCTTTAACAGGATCTATTATGGGGCTTGGTCTCTTCTTAGGGCCTCAGCGTTCTGATGGTTTGAGTAAAAAGGAGTTTAGGGGAGTAACGAAAAGGCTGCACGATCAGTTTTTACATAGATTCGGTTCCACTTGCTGCAGGATTTTGATTAAGGATTTCGAGAAAAAAAGAAAACAACATCGGGAGTTCTGTAAGAAATTGACAGGGGAAACAGCCTCCATGGTATGCGGTCTTTTGATTGATGTCAGACCTGAATTAATAAACAAGATTAACGGTAATTTTCTTCACAATCTGGATTCAAGACTAACCGGTATCCTTAAAAGGCTGTTTTAGGGAAGTAGCTTGAGTATAAAAATAGCAACCCCGAAAACTCAGGTTGGGGCTGCCTAATCTTTTTCTTCTCCCATTGATATTTTCATTGACAATATTATGAGATAGTTTTAGTTTGTCGGGCTTTGTGAGTCCGGGGAATTAAAACGGTAGTTGGTCTTTGAAAGGTCTTGAC
>CAMYJP010000018.1 GCA_947258675.1 uncultured Desulfobulbaceae bacterium
ATTTTTTTGTGAGACACAATTGCAATCATCCGCTCCTCTAAAAGAGCGTCATCGATGAGCTGCATGGAAGATGAACTGGAAACCTGTAAAGGAAATCCCATACCTGGGAAAAAAACAAAATCATGAAGAGGTAGAACGGAAAGTTCTTCTGGGACGGGGAGATTTGCTGGATTTACTCTGGAATCTTTCTTCTCAGTCTCTTTTTTTGGCATAATTTATCCTTTTGACCTTTTTTTACTCGAATTAAAGGTGGTCTTGAGTTGGGGATGTCGGGCATTTCTCTCACTACCATGGTGTTAGGCAAATACAGACAAAAGAATAAATTTATGAAATCAATTGGTTAAAACTATGTGATTATATTTTTAATATTTCTACAACCCCACACTCTTTCCTATTAATTTCTTTGCTGAATTTTCGAAAAATTCTGGCATGCCGGAGCAACGATAATTCGAGGTAAGGCTACCTGGCAACTTTTGCCATCCTTATTTCTAGGATCCCATTGACACACCTTGATGCTGTTTCAGCCACATTAATCGGAACAGAAAAAGAAATAAATCGCTTAAAATATCCATGTTCAATTTCAAGCTGGAAAGAAATAAATCGCTTAAAATATCCATGTTCAATTTCAAGCTGGTGAATACGACAGAGATTTTCACGTAACGGACGGTGACGAAGTCCGGAGATGGTCACACTGTTGCTTTGCACTTCAATCGATAGATTATCCATATCGACCCCTGCTGTATCAACACAAACACACATGTCCCTTTCTGTTTCGTATACATCAACTGCGGGCCTCCAGTCACTTTCAGACTGTATCTGCACCATACGAGAAAGAGAGGTATTTCGTAACATTCTTCCCATATGCCTTTCCATTTCCGCCATCTCCTTTACAACTCTTCTGCTGAACACCATTTTTAATCCCCTATAATTTTTTGCATAATTCGGCTACCCGGACACCCAGCTTACGAGCGTCTGATGATATAGCTTCATCAGGTGCACCGACACAACCAATTCCATAATGTCCGGAAGCATCCATAGGATCTCCGACGATTATCATTCCATAAATCAACATAACCTGTAAAATTGATAATATTGTAGTCTCTTTTCCGCCAGTCGGGTGACCACCGGTAGCAAAGGCGGCTCCGATTTTATTTTCCATTTTTCGTCGCACACCGACGAAATCATCAAATATGCATTTTAATTCCGCAGCCATTATTCCGAAATATACGGGTGATCCAGCAATAATTCCAGCTGAATTAAGAAAATCCTCTTTTGTCACCTCGTCTGTATTCCTAAGAAGACAATTAACGCCTGCCGACTCAACTCCGCCGGCAATTTTTTCAGCCAGTATTCTGGTATTACCGCCTTTTGAAAAATACAATACAAGAACCTGCATGTATATCCTCTTAATCGGTTGATTTCCAACCGGCAGAGCAAAAATAAATGCCGGCATTGAATGTAAAATACATTTTTTATCACTTAATTATAGTAGGTTAGAAGAAAAAATTAAACACAAACTTGAGGAATACTTTAACGACTCGAAAAAATCTTTTATTTTCAATAGTCAAATGGCGAGCTGTGACCCGGGAAACATACAACCGTATTCACCTCAACAAAGAAACCTTAATTACCAGATGGAAGTTACTATTTTTGTCCTCAAATACAATCTTTTCAGAGGATAGCAGGTACACTTCACAGAATCAACTCTTTGATCAACCACTTGTTTTGGCTTTAAAAACTGCCTATAGTAAAGTATATTGCTCGGCCTTGGCTAACTATAAGCCTTTTCAACTAATAACGAGCGGCGCTGCCGTATTATATTTGGAGGTAATAATTATGTCCACCTCGTGTAAAAACCGCACATGCGGAAGTAAAAATAATGGCCAGAACACCACATGCGGTGCAGCGAAATCGGCTGTAGCCATGCAGGATTTGGCAATCCAGTCCTCCCTTGGAAAAATAAAGAAAAAAATTCTAGTCATGAGTGGCAAAGGCGGGGTCGGCAAAAGTACGGTGGCCACCAATCTTGCTTTGGAACTAGCCAATAAAGGTTATAAAGTTGGTTTAATGGATGTTGACCTGCATGGTCCTGATATTTGCCGAATGCTGAACCTCAGCGGTAAACTGCAGTCTGAGAAAATTGAAAAGGGATCACTGATACCACCCATGAAATATAATGATAAACTGAAAGTCATTTCCCTGGAGTATATGATGGAAAATCGTGATGATGCCATCATTTGGCGAGGCCCACTCAAAGTCCAGGCAATCCGGCAGTTTATCGGTGAAATGGATTGGGGTGAACTAGACTATCTCGTGATTGATGCACCTCCGGGTACCGGAGATGAACCGCTTTCCGTGGCCCAGACAATCAAAGATGTGTATGCGCTCATTGTCACGACACCGCAGGATGTTGCATTGGCTGATGTCCGAAAGTCCATAAATTTCTGCCGCCAAATTAAAATAAAGATGGCCGGCATTGTTGAAAATATGAGCGGTCTTATCTGTCCCCATTGTTCGGAAAAAATTGATCTTTTTAAAACCGGTGGCGGCCAAAAGACAGCGCTTGATTTCAATTTACCTTTTCTGGGGCAGGTACCCCTTGATCCTAATGTGGTTGTCGGAGGTGATGACGGTAAACCCTATCTTGCCTCAAATGCGGACAGCCCTGCGACCAGAGCATTTGCCGAAGCCGTCGCCAACCTGCAAAAAGAATTGCCTGTAGGACAGGTAACATTGGAAACCGTTAACTGTGGGTGTGATGCCAACGAACCTGCATCACCCAGCAGTTGAAATGATAACTTGACTTCGGAATCAAAGAAACAATGAAAATAAAACAGATGACCGTTGGTATGATGGGGGTTTGTTGCTACATTATCAGCTGCCCTGATTCAAAAAAAGGACTCATTATAGATCCAGGCGGGGATGAAGATACCATTCTCGCTCATTGCGACAAGGATGACCTTTCAATAGAATATATCCTCAACACGCATGGACACCCTGATCATGTCTGTGGTAATGCAAAAATCCAAAAAGTCACAGGTGCAAAAATTGTCATGCATTCAGATGATGCAGACTTTTTCAGCAACCCAAAAGTCAAGACGTTTTTCTCCCAGCTCGGCTTGGCCGAATCGCCGCCGGCTGACATGACTGTAAAAGATGGAGATCAACTTAAGGTAGGCGAATTATCATTGCTGGTACTCCATACTCCAGGGCATACACCTGGGGGGATTTGCCTGTATCACCCTCCAAACCTTTTTACCGGTGACACACTTTTTGCCGGTGGGGTCGGCCGTACCGATTTCCCGGGCGGGAATACGGAACAACTCCTGAAATCCATTAAAGACCGGTTGCTGATCTTACCTCATGATACCATAGTTTGGCCTGGACACGGCTATGGTGGGGAAAGATCCACAATAGGCATTGAAAAAACTAACAACCCTTTTCTAAGCGGGAGCTGGTAAAAAATGCGGGAAATCGTGCTCGGTACTGCAGGTCACGTAGATCATGGTAAAACCAGCCTGATCCGTGCACTGACCGGCATAGATACAGACCGGCTCAAAGAGGAAAAAGAAAGAGGGATTACAATCGAACTGGGGTTTGCCTATCTGGATCTTCCCTGTGGCCATCGGCTGGGGATTGTTGATGTTCCCGGCCATGAAAGATTTGTTAAAAACATGGTCGCCGGTGCTGCCGGTATTGATCTTGTAGCATTTATCATCGCCGCTGATGAAGGCATCATGCCCCAGACCCGGGAACATTTTGATATCTGTACACTGCTGGGTGTCAAACAAGGTTTGATTATTGTTACCAAAATAGATCTTGTGGAACCTGACTGGCTGGAACTCGTACAGGAAGATATCCGTGATTTTTTTTCCGGAAGTTTTCTGGAAGATGCTCCACTGCTCACTGTTTCTTCAACTACCGGCCAATCCATAGACAAAGTCAAAGACATCCTTGACAAAATGGTAAGCGGTAGTGATTTTATCGAAGCATACGGACCTTTCAGACTGCCGATAGATCGAATTTTCAGCATGAAAGGATTTGGAGCGGTTGTAACCGGCACTTCAATTTCAGGCCGAATAAGTTTAGGCGAGGAAGTGCTGATTTACCCCCAAAAAACTACTGCCAGGATCAGAGGAATACAAGTCCATACCAAAGATGTTCAAGAAGTAGAAGCCGGCCATAGAACTGCCATTAACCTGCAGGGTTTGGAAAAAGAAACAATAAGGCGGGGAGATGTTGTAGCCACTCCTGGCTGTCTGCTGCCGTCATTTATTCTCGATGGTGACTTCCTTTACCTTGCCTCAAATAAAAAACCTTTAAAAAATCGCACAAGAGTACGTGTCCATCTAGGTACTTCGGAAATTATCGGCAGAATTATTCTAGTTGAAAACAATGAGATTCAGCCAGGCGTCCAGGGAAATGTCCAATTAATACTGGAAGAAGCCATCGGCGTTTGGCCAGGTGATCGATATGTGATTAGAAGTTACTCTCCCGTAACTACCATCGGCGGGGGTATTATATTAAACAGTTCTGCACCTAAAAGAAGACGAGCCTTGCAAACACACCGAGACTTGAATCATGGAATATTCCAGATATACCATGCCGCAAATCTTGAGGAGTTGATGCGACTGCACCTGCGGGAAAGTGAGTATCATGGTCTAACATTTGAAGAGCTCGCAGTAAAAACAGGTATCTTTGGAACTCGTCTCAAAAAAGCACTGAACAATCCCCTTTCTGGACGTAAAATTCTGGTAATCGAATCAGAAAAGCAGCGCATGATCGATTTAAGCATATATGAAAATATTATGACCCAAGTGCTTGATATTATAACCACATTCCATAAAAAGAACCCTTTAAAGATCGGTATATCTAAAGAAGAACTGCGCACGCGTCTGCTCCATGGGCTGGACCAACGACTCTTCCAGTTCGTCTTGAATGACCTGATAAAAAACAAAAAAGTTATCCAGGACCAAGCAGTTATCAGACTAATGGACCATAAGGTCGCCTTAAAAGATGAAGAAAACATTCTACGGGGTGAGTTAGAATCGTATTATTTAAAGGCAGGCCTTGCCCCGCCGACCATTAAAGAAGTTCTGGTGAAATTTGCCCGTTTCCCTGAACATCTCATTCGCGAGGTTCTAGGGGTGATGATTCAGGAAGAAGTTCTTGTCAAAATCAATGAAGGTCTCTACTTCCCAGCCAGACCTTTGGCTGAGCTTGAAATAAAACTTGTAGATTACCTCAGAAAAGAAGGTGACATTGATGCACCGGGTTTTAAAAACATGACAGGATTAACAAGGAAATTTACCATACCGTTACTTGAATACTTTGACAAAATCAAAATGACCATTCGGGTCGGGGATAAAAGAATTCTTCGAGAAAAACGATAAAACTCGGACGTGAATGTTGGTTGCGGTAAAAACAAGTGTGAACAAACCTCAACGGCTTACAATTAAGGAATAACAGAATCAGCACGGTAATCGGCAATACAGGCGGTCTTAAAACAGCTCAACGTAAAAAGCTTGAAAAACTTGCCCGCAGAAAAGTCCCACCAGACCAAATCATCACCCCGGAAATGGCCAGGGTACTCTGTGATTTATCCCACCAAACCGGCAGGCAGATTGGCATTCTTATTGAGCGATCAGGGTCGATACCTTATGTGATTGTCGGAGATCATAAAGAGATAGTAATTCCCGCATTATCAGGGATCAGGTCCTCCGGTGGACGCCTCAGAGGAGTGCGATGCGTTCACACCCATCTTAAGGAAGAAGACATCAGTGAAGATGATCTCATGGATCTTCTTTTCCTGCGGCTTGACTTGATGGCAGTAATCAAAATGCTCCCCAATGGACTGCCGGAACGTATTTATAGCGTCCATCTTATTCCCTCCCCTGTAAATGGTAAACACTGGCAGTTGCTGCCACCTCAGGTCCCAACCAGGCAGGATCAACATTTTTCAACCTTAATTACCGCTTTGGAAGAGGAATTCAGTCGTTTTCGACCGGTTAAAAAAGTAGATCAGTACCGGGATCGAGCCATGCTGATAAGCGTTACAACCGCATCCAAAATCAAAGACCGGCAAGCTGTCAGAGAATCGTTGGATGAATTGGTGGAACTTGCAAAATCAGCCGATGTCATTGTACTCGATTGTATCATTCAGTATCGGAAAAAAATTAATTACAAATGGCTTATTGGTAAGGGCAAGCTGGCTGAAATTATGCTGGCGGCCCTCAGGTTAAATGCCAATCTCCTCATTTTTGACATGGAACTTAACCCATCCCAGATCCGCTCTATAACCGATCACACAGACCTTCGTGTAATCGACCGCACTCAGCTTATTCTAGACATTTTTGCCAGGAGGGCACTGAGTAGGGAAGGGAAACTCCAAGTTGAAATGGCACAACTTAAATATATGATGCCTCGACTTTCCACCCGCGATGATGCCCTTTCCCGTCTAACAGGCGGTATTGGAGCCCGAGGACCTGGTGAGACACGATTGGAGGTTGATCGGAGAAGAATTAATGATCGATTAACAAAGCTTACAAAAAATCTCAAAACAATCAGCAGAGAAAGACAGCAAAGACGAACACGAAGACGGAAACGTGATGTACCGGTCATTTCATTAGTCGGATATACAAATGCCGGCAAATCGACTCTGCTCAATACTCTCACAAACAGTAAGATCACTGCCGAAAACAAACTTTTTGCGACTCTGGATCCGACAAGCAGAAGACTAAGATTCCCAAAAGATACTGAAGTTATACTGACCGATACGGTTGGTTTTATTCGCAACCTGCCCGCAGAACTATTGCAGGCATTTAAAGCAACACTGGAGGAACTGCATGAAGCAGATCTCTTGGTTCATATAATTGATATCAGCAACCCCAGATTCAAAGATCAAATCCAGGTCGTCGAACATCTTCTCGTGGAATTAGACTTACAGACTATTCCATGTGTGAGGGTTTTTAATAAAATAGACCTTGCTGACCAAAACCTACTGGTATCGTTAAAAAAAGAATATCAAACCATAGCAATCAGTGCTTTGGACTCTGCCACGTTGACGCCTTTTATTGATAAAGCTCAAAACATGATCAATGGCCTGAAAGTTCTTGATTCTGAGAGATAATTTACCCGCTTTTTGACTTTCTAATCGGAATCAAAGGAATTCTATTGAACACTTGATGTGCAGACCATGTTAAAAACAGTTCGCCACTACTATCATAAGCTTGAAAGGATAATTTGTCTCAATTATCGATCCTCCCATTGAATGGAATCAGCAGGACAATACTTAATTGCCTCCTCTATCTCCTTTTCCGGATAACTATCAAGTTCAGCTACCTCTATTAAACCGGTCGCCCAATTTCTTTGAAAGACGGAAGGACTGACCTCCAGGCATCCTTCACAGTCTGTACATGTACCTAAATCAATAACCGGGATTCTTATTGCTATCTCAACCATATATAATTTCCTTCTAAAAAATGTACCATGGAACATACTTCTGATGTTTTATAATTCCTCTGGGGTAAACGATACCACTTCATCTATGTTTGAAGCGCCTTCAAAAATCATCACCAGCCGATCCACCCCCAGGGCAATCCCTCCCGCTTCCGGCATACGGCCCAAATCAGATAAAAACTTTTCCGGCATGGAACCGCACTTTCTGTTAATTGATTTCATGAATTCCAAATCTTTCTCAAATCTCCGCCGTTGCTCCCTTACGTCTGTCAACTCTGAAAACCCATTGGCTATTTCTACACCGCCAATATACAATTCAAAACGCTCTGCCACTGTTGGCTCTTTGTCTTTAAAGCGTGCAAGAGAACCTAGGGAGGCAGGATAGTCACATAGAAATATCGGCCCTTCTAATCCAAGATGCGGCTCAACATGCATACTGTATATTTCATCGAACATGTCGTTTCCCATCGTCTCTTCCAACGATATCGGACTATATTGCTGAAAAGCCTCCACAACTGTAATTTTCTCCCAAGACTGCTGCAATAAAATGGATTTTTCAACGACTTTCAGTTTAGGATTTAACCCAAGGGTATTCTGCAAAAATAGGATTAAATCCTGACACTCAGACATAATATCCATATAATTACAGTCAATCCTGTACCACTCTAACATTGTAAATTCTGGCAGATGCTGGGCACCCCGTTCATTTTTCCGAAAGCATTTACAAATCTGAAAAATTTTATTGCAGCCTGATGCCAGAAGTCTTTTCATACAGATTTCGGGAGAAGTCTGCAAAAACCAGTTACCAGACATCTCCGCTTCTATATGCGCTTCAGGTGCCGGGGCAGGTATTATAGTTTCTACAGGAGGTTAACTGAAAAACCGACCGTAAAAACTTTGGCCGGTTTTTCGATATTTTTTCTATGGAATTACAATAAGAATATTAGGTGGATA
This sequence comes from uncultured Desulfobulbaceae bacterium, assembly GCA_947258675.1. Next base: position 8,413 of record CAMYJP010000018.1, read on the forward strand.
CTGTAGGTCTGGTCTCAGATATACATCTTATTCTTTTACTCGGGTCATATATGCCCCGGTTCTGGTATCGATCTGGATTTTATCCCCTTCTTCCACAAAAGGCGGAACCTGTAGTTCAAAACCTGTTTCAACAGTAACGGGTTTCGTATCACTGCCAGAAGTATCACCCTTGGCCCACGGATCAGCCAGAGTAACCGTCAAATTTACAAAGTTAGGCAAGGTTACGCCGATCGGCCTGTCGTTGAATAGGAGAACCTGAACCTCCATATTGTCTATTAGAAAATTAGTATCATCACCCAATTGGTCTTTTGTGATGACAAACTGTTCGTAATTTTTAGTGTCCATAAAGTGATATTCCATACTCTGAGAATATAAAAACTGCATGGTACGTTCCATTAGGGGTGCTTTCTCAAACTTATCATTTGAGCGGAAGGTCCTGTCAAACTGATTGCCGGAAACCAAATTCCGCAATTTTGTCCTATACAGGGCTTGGCCCTTTCCCGGTTTTGAAAACTGAAAATCTGTAACGACGTAGGGTTCACCGTCAATCATAACCTTTAAACCTTTCCGTAAATCGGATGCAGAATACATCTTTTAATTACTCCGTTGCTAAATTATTAGGTTTTTAATGCTATTGTTTTACACTTCGGCCATTCCTTTTACCACTCCAATTTGTCTCTTATCTGGCCCTGAAGATCAGATTTTATTATTAGATAAAAAATTTTCTGGTGCAATATACCTTTCCAATGAATAATTACGCAACCAATAACATCATATCTGCCCTCACCTTTCTTTGAAATTTCTTTACCGGCAAGGTAAAGTAGGTCTGGCAGTTCAGCAAATTTCTATGGGAGATTAATAATGATACATTCTTTCAAAATCTCTTCTGTTTTTCTTGGTATAATCATGTTCATCTTCATGCATTCAGCAAAAGCCGAAGAACAGATAAGTACCTTGCAGGATCAGAAAATGGTTTCCGTTACAATTTATAACGACAACCTCGCACTTATTAAAGACAGGCGCAAAGTATCACTAAGTAAAGGAATGACCAACCTTGCGTTCAGAGAAGTCTCCGGACGTATGAAACCTGAAACAGCATTGCTCCGCAGTATTGAGAACACTAACGGTGTGGCGGTACTGGAACAGAACTTTGACTATGACCTTTTGACTCCGCAGAAAATGTTGGAAAAATATGTTGGTCAAGAGGTTGGTGTCGTAAAAACACATCCAACAACTGGAGAGGAAACAATTGCCAAAGCTCTGGTATTGAGCACAAATGAGGGAGTTATATTAAAAATTGGTGACCACATTGAAACTGGAATTCCTGGACGCCTGATTTTTTCTTCTGTCCCGAAAAACCTCAGAGACAGACCGACCCTTTCCATGACTTTGGAGAGCATTACAGACCAGCCTCAGACTTTAGAGTTGAGCTATCTGTCAGAAGGGTTAGCTTGGAAAGCGGATTATGTAGCGGAACTCAATCCCGATGACACCAGTATTGATCTCAATGGTTGGGTTACCCTGACCAACACCAGCGGTACGGTTTACAATAATGCTCTGCTGCAACTTGTTGCCGGTGATGTACATCAGGCTCCAAGGCCGGTAAAAAGATTGATGCTGCTTGAAAGGGAAGATGCCTCAACGGCCGGGTCTGTTTCAAAAATGCAGGAGGAAGATCTTTTTGAATATCATCTCTACACGCTTCCAAGACCGACCTCCATCTTCGATAATCAAACCAAACAAGTTGCACTTCTGCAGGCCTCACAGATTACCAGCCGCAAAGAATATCTCCTCAGAGGTCAACAACATTATTATTTTAGAAAGTTTCACAAAACCAATGATAAAGTAAAAATTGGTGTATTTCTTACTTTTATCAATTCAAAGGAAGATAATTTAGGCATTCCAATGCCTAAAGGTGTTGTCAGGGTATATAAACGAGATACGCAAGACAGATTGCAGTTTATAGGTGAAGACACTATAGACCATACCCCGAAAAATGAGACCATTCGGCTCAAACTGGGTAATGCCTTTGATGTGACTGGTCAAAAGAGACAAACCGACTTTAAAAAACTTTCAGGGTTTGGCCGTTACAACTATGTATTTGAAAGCAGTTATCAAATAGAGATCAAGAATGCCAAGGACAAAGAAGTAAAAGTTAAAATTCTTGAACAACTGCCCGGTGATTGGGAGATATTGAGTGAAAGTCACCAACACAAAAAAGAGGCAGCATTCACAGCATACTGGTTACTTCCGGTACCTGCAAAAGGAAGCTCGACCTTAGAATACAGCGTGAGGGTCAGACAATAAACCAAAATTATTATTAGGAATCGAACACTTGATCAAGATCGGCATCCTATCAGACACCCATTTATCGGGACCAAATGAACTATTTAAGAAACATGCCCAAGCCTGTTTTTCTGATGTGGATATTATTTTTCACGCCGGTGACCTCACGGAGTTGACAATATTGAGTGTTTTCAATGGTAAGGAACTTCATGCAGTACACGGCAATATGTGCGGATACAGTGCATATAACGCCCTGCCTGAAAAAAAAGTTATCCAAGCAGGAAATTTCACAATAGCCCTCACCCATGGCGCCGATTGTGGATACAATGATATTGAAGAGTGTTTATGGAACGAATTCGCCCCCATCGACTGTATCGTATACGGTCACACGCATCAGCCTGTGTGTCATAAAAAAGGACCGATATTATTTATCAATCCAGGCAGTTTCTCACTTCGCACCCGGTATGGGACGGTTGGGACCTATGCCATTTTGGAAGTCGGAGAAAAATTGCACGGAGAAATCCATGAATTGGAATCAATACCATGAAGAATCTATGGACGCCATGGCGTATGTCTTATGTAACGGGTAAAGAAGGAATAAAAAATGAATGTATTTTTGATATCAATCCATCAGCCGCCAGCGATAAAAAAAACCTTATCCTCCTGCGCGGACAATTGACTGTAGTTCTCCTTAATCGTTTTCCATATGCAAACGGTCATCTGCTGATAGCCCCTAATCGACATTTTTCAGACATTACTGAATTGAGCATGGAGGAAAACACAGCCATTATGCACACTGTGCAGCACAGTGTGTCCATTCTGAGAAAACATCTACATCCGGAAGGATTTAATATTGGCCTCAATATCGGCACCATTGCCGGAGCCGGGATTGTGGAACATCTCCATTTCCATGTGGTTCCCCGCTGGGATGGGGATCACAATTTTATGACCGTACTTTCAGAAGTAAGAACTATTCCCCAGCACATCGACCATACATTTGATATGCTGGTAGATGATTTCCAATCTGGCCTGAACAATGAAGATAGAAAAATGGATAAAGAAACGTAGCAGATGAGTGTTTCATGGATTATCCTGTTGTCATTATCTACAAATTGATCTATTCAAGTAGCCAAACAAATTAAATCAACAGATACTAAATTTAAAACGCAATCTTCCATATTTTCATTCTTAAATTTTCAATCTTCAATCTTCAATTTTTAGTCATGATGAAGCCAGCAAAAATCACCCCGATGCTTCAGCAATATCTGGAGATCAAGAGCCAAAACGAGGATACAATCCTGTTTTATCGGATGGGCGATTTTTACGAAATGTTTTTCGACGACGCAATAGAGGCTTCACGTACTCTGGGTATCACCCTCACCTCTCGCAATAATAAGGATCAGAAAGATAAGGTCCCTATGTGCGGCGTCCCGCATCATGCCGCATCAACCTATCTTGCAAAACTTGTCAACGCCGGTTTCAGGGTTGCCATCTGCGAACAGACCGAAGACCCCAAGCAGGCCAAAGGGGTTGTCAAAAGGGAAGTAGTTCGTGTCGTTACTCCCGGCCTTACAACTGAAGAACAGTTACTTGATGATAAGAGCAACCGATACATTGCTTCCATATGCATTCCTCCTATAAACAGAGGTCAGAAAAAAAAATCATCTCCTTTCGGGATTAGCTTTCTTGATCTTACAACAGGTGAATTCATTATTACCGAAAGAAATGACTTGACACAATTAACAGATGAGTTGACAAGGCTATCCCCGTCAGAGCTTATAATCAAAGATACCGACAACGAAGATGAAAACCGTTTTCAAGCACAAATTTGCCAATACCTGCCTGGCATCTGCATAACCAAACGTAGCGGTCATACATTTCATCTTGAAACCGCTCGGGAAACCCTGCTTGACCATTTTCATACGGTTAATCTGGCAGGTTTCGGTTGTGAGCACATGAATACAGGAATTGCTGCCGCAGGTGCACTGCTTGATTATATAAAAGAAACACAAAAAACCGACCTGACTCATATAGAAAAGATTACTCCCCTAGAATTGGCCAATGTGCTCATCGTCGATGATGCATCACGTCGCAATCTGGAACTTTGCCAGACCATTGTCGGTGGTAACCGAGAAGGATCATTGCTTTCCACCATGGACCTCACCAGAACACCAATGGGGGCAAGGCTTTTAAAAAAGCGCCTCCTCTTTCCATTACAGGATACTATCCGAATCAACCGCAGACTTGAGGCTGTCGAGCAGTTATACAACAGAGCCGATCTCAGAAATTCAATTCGGGAAATTCTTACTAGGGTCTACGATCTCGAGCGGCTCAACAGCAGGGTGGTGCTTGGTAGCGCTAACGCCAGAGATCTGACAAGCATTAAGTATTCACTTTTGCAGCTACCCAGGATCAAAACAATTTTGAGCGGGATGGAAACCAGCCTGCTGCAAGAAATCGGTGATCAGCTTGACCCCCTTACTGACCTCCAGGAATTAATAGATGTGAGTATCCGTGAAGATGGGCCGGTGACCCTCCGCGATGGGAACCTCATTAAAGAAGGCTATGATGCAGAACTGGACGAACTGATAGTTATTCTCAGAGATGGAAAAAAAATGATTCTTGCTCTTGAAGCCCAAGAAAGACAGCGCACAGGAATCGCCAAACTAAAGATAGGATTCAACAAAGTGTTTGGATACTTTCTTGAAGTAAGTCGTGCCCAACTGAATAACGTACCTGAAAATTATATCCGTAAACAGACCTTGGTGAATGCCGAAAGATTTATTACGCCGGAGTTAAAAGAATTTGAGAACAAAGTTCTTGGAGCCCAGGAAAAAAGGCTGGAGCTGGAATACAGATTATTCTGTCATATCAGGCAGCATGTGGCTGATAAAAGTGCGTCAGTCATAAAAACTGCTTCCCAAATTGCCAGGATTGACTTCTTTGCCAGTATGGCGGAATTGGCGGTAAAAAACCGATATACATGTCCCCAGGTAAATAACGGTGAAAAAATCACTATCATTGAAGGGCGTCATCCGGTTATTGAAAACTCATTACCACCGGGCAGATTCGTACCTAATGACATATTTCTTGATCAGGAAAACAATGAAGTTTTGATTATTACAGGCCCCAACATGGCTGGCAAATCGACAGTGCTGAGGCAGACAGCCCTGATCGTACTGATGGCACAGATGGGAAGTTTTGTCCCGGCGGACAAAACTGAAATTGGTATCGTTGATAAAATATTTACCCGTGTCGGTGCCATGGATGATCTTCGGAAAGGTCAGTCTACATTTATGGTGGAAATGAATGAGACAGCGAATATTCTCAATAATGCCACTGACAAAAGTCTGGTTATTTTGGATGAAATTGGCCGAGGCACCTCTACTTTTGACGGCCTGGCAATTGCCTGGGCTGTAGCAGAAGAATTGGTCAGCAAAAACAACAATGGAGTCAAAACACTTTTTGCTACCCATTATCACGAACTAGTTGAGTTAGCTGTAACTAATTCAAGAATAAAAAATTACAATATTGCTGTCCGGGAATGGAATGATACTATTGTTTTTCTGCATAAACTGATGAAAGGTGGAACTAATCGCAGTTATGGAATTCAAGTGGCAGCGCTGGCAGGTGTTCCGGTAAAAGTAGTAAACCGAGCAAACGAAATATTGAGGAATATAGAAAAGGGGGAATTCAATCAAAAGGGAGAACCCCGTATAGCAGCCAGTCAGCAAAAATTATCTGAAATGCAAAAAAATGAAGACAAAAAACCGAATCAACTTTCTCTTTTCACAACAGGAAACGATCCGATCCGGGATAAAATTGAAAGCGTGCAGCTTGATCGCTTAACACCTCTGGAAGCCCTTTCGCTCCTATATGAGCTAAAAGACATGCAGTCATAACATGTTGATTTATAATTCTTTTTTAAGAATTACCTTATTCCTTAAACTATGTATTCATTAAAATTTGCCAATTCTAGTCTTCTTTAGTAATATTAAGAGGATATGAAGAGTCCCCGTTATCAAGTATAATTATGCTTACATCTTTCAGCTCACACAAGCAGCATCTGCCTTTTAAATCTTCCGGCACGTTCGCCTGTGGGCCCGCCGTCAAGCTGCTGATTCTTTTTACACTTCTCTTTATAGGGGCTGCTTCTGTCCCTTCTTTACTTGCTGCAGAGAATACACCTCCGGCCACATTGCAAAAAAGATACGATGTAGCAAAGTATTATTATCATAATCTCATAATACACAGAAAATTAGGCGCGTCAAAACCACGATGGGAAAAAACCATCAGGGTGTTTCGACAGATATATCTGGAAAACCCCAAAAAAGAGCTGGGACTTTTAAGTTTATTTATGATGGGTCGTCTTTACCATGAAATGTATTCGCGATTCCACAACCCGCAGGATCTAAATGAAGCAATTACTTATTATGATGACGTGGCTCTTCTCTTCCCCACCAGCAGCCTTGCCGATGATGCCCTCTATATCTTGGGTAAAATATATCTCCATGACAAAAATACTCCTAGACACGCAGGCGATATTTTTTACCAGATTACTTGCCAATATCCACAAGGAGATATGGCCAGGCGTGCTGGAGATGAACTCCATGCCTTAAAATATAAAGACAAGCAAAACAAAGCAAAACAACAGGAGAATAAATCCAAGCATTCCAGCAAACTGGTACAGGTCCTGCCAATAAAGTTCTGGTCCACGGATAATTACACTCGTGTTGTTGTACAAACAACAGCCCCGGTAAATTTTAGCGAACAGCTGCTTGAAAAAAATGCTAATCGCCCCCAAAGGCTCTTTATTGACCTGAATAACAGTCATATACCACCCAAAGCCTGCAGACCAATTCCCATACAAGACGGTCTTTTAAAACGTGTTCGGGCCGGCCAGCATAATTCTGATACTGTTAGGGTTGTTCTGGATATTGAATCCATTGCAAGGTATAAAATATTTACTCTTCAAGATCCCTTTCGGGCAGTAATTGATGTACACGGACACAAAAAACAGCGGACCGAAAATGCTCCCCTAGTAGTTTTGGGCACTGAAAATTCTAAAAAAAGAGCCCCGAATAAAAAAACAAACGAAACCCAAATGCTGCCGTCTCTTGCCCAGCAACTGGGTTTAGGGATAAGGAGAATCGTCATCGACCCGGGTCATGGCGGCAAGGACCCGGGTGCAATAGCCCCCAATGGTCTTAAAGAAAAAGATATTGTGCTGGATGTTTCCAAAATACTCTCAGAGCAGCTTCGGAAAAAACTTTTTTGTGAAGTCATCCTCACCCGCACAAGGGATGTTTTTATTCCTCTTGAGGAACGCACAGCCATTGCAAATACTGAAAGAGGAGACCTGTTCGTTTCAGTGCATGTAAACTCGGCTCCTTCCCCTAGAGTTAAAGGAGTTGAAACTTATGTTCTTAACTTGACTAACGATGAAGAAGCAATGCAGCTGGCAGCCTTTGAAAACTCCACATCTAAAAGCAACATGAGTGACCTGCAGGGTATCCTGGACGACCTCCTCAACAATTCCAAACTAGATGAATCCACCAAACTTGCCGAGTTTGTGCAGAACAATATGGTCAGAGGCTTAAATCTCAAAGACCTAGGAGTAAAGCAAGCACCCTTTTATGTACTAATCGGTGCTCAAATGCCCGCTATTCTCATTGAAATCACCTTCATGAGTAACCCCAGAGAAGCAAATCGTTTGCGGGATGCAAACTACCTCGCAGCTATCGCGGAGCAGATGTCGGCCGGAATAACAGATTATGTCAGCAGCACCAGCCTTGCAATGGCTGTCCCTGGTCTAAAAGCATCCTCCACCCATTAATTAATATCCATCCGGAAAGTTTTTTTTTCGGATGCCTACACAAAGTTGATTCCAATTCAAAAACGTGCAGTTTTCAGCAAGTTCAAGGATTACAAGGAGTTGCTCTAAAGGATTTCCGTTGGTCACGCGGAGGCGTATGTGGATACGCCGCACAAGCAACCCCGCAGTTTGACGCAGAGGTTTTTGAGGTAAGCGAGCAAAACGAGACTCCGAAAAGGCCGTTTCTGGATGGAAACTAATTAGTTTCTTAAAGCATGCCGGTGTATAATGAATTGGTAAATGTAAATAACATAGTTTTTACATTAATTTCTTAGCTGTTGCCGTTCGTACAATTCATTTTCATTTACCTTTACTCCCAAAATAAATCACGTCCCTTTTATTTTTCTTGAAATCCTCAAAATCACCATTGATTTTCTACTCTCTTCTGGTATCGTATCCCATTGTAATGCTATGATTCTTGGGCGTATCGTTTTTATAGATTACATTAAGTAACATAATGAAATGACTGAGGGGAATTATTCCTCACAAATACAGCAACAAGAACAACGAGTAATGAAAAAAAAAGGACACGAGACTTTACTGGTAGTGGACGATGACCCTGCTGTCCTAGACATACTGGACAAAATCCTTTCTCCTCTTGGCTATAATTTGCTCCTTGCCGAAAATGGAGAAAAGGCCCTTGAATATGCCGAAAAACATGCATCCCATATTGATCTTTTGTTAACTGATATGATTCTTACAGGAATGAATGGTCGGGAACTGGCAGAATACTTTATGGATGTTTATCCTGAAATAAAAGTTATGTTCATGTCCGGTTATATCTGTCCATCCATTGCTCATCAGGATGTACCGTTCAGTGAAAAAGCTTTTTTGAAAAAACCTTTTACTCCTGGAGAATTGGTTAAAAAAATGAGAAAAGTCTTGCTGTCAGAGCAAATTTATAACTGAAAAAATTTATCAAAATGTTGCGACGAAGCTTTTTCTTCTCGATGTAACATATCTAGCATCCATATAGAAATTCTGCAAAAAGTAACCGGAATTCAATTGCTGCAGAAAGGGTTGCAAATGAAACAAAGTTCCTGTTGTAAACTTACCTATGGCACCCCTCTTCTAGACGCCCTGCTATCACAATGAAAATCCTTCTAATCTATCCATATTGCCTGGAAACACGCACCAAAGATGACGATGTTCGTCCTGTGCCCATTGGCCTTTATTATATTGGTGCTCTTCTGAAAAAACAGAATTTTACAGTAGAAATAGTTAATTGGTACGACATTAACAAAACACCGAAAAAAATTCGGAATCTGCTAGCCAAAAAGAATCCTGACATAATAGGTTTCTCAATCCTTCATGCTAATCGTTGGGGCGGAATTGAAATTGCCCAGATCGCTAAAAAGTTGAATCCAGCAGTAAAAATTGTTTTTGGCGGTATCGGTCCCACTTCTCTTTGGCAACATCTTCTGACCAATTTTAATGTTATAGATTTTGTCGTAATCGGTGAGGGCGAATTTACTTTCCTAAGCCTTGCTCAGTGTCTTGCTAAAAAAAAATACGAAAAAATTCAAGATATTAAGGGAATAGCCTTCCGACAAAACGGAAAGGCAACGAGAACGGAAGACGCTGATGGTATTGCTGACATCGACAACCTTCCAAACCCGGCATTATATTATAAGTATCAACATGTTGCATCATCCCGAGGATGCCCGTGGGATTGTACGTTCTGCGGTTCTCCTAAATTCTGGAAAAGAAAGGTCCGTTTCCATTCAGCTGAATACTTTGTTGAACAGCTAGAGCTCCTTTATAAAAAGGGTGTCACATTCTTTTATGTTTCTGATGATACCTTTACCCTGCAAAGCAAACGGGTAATAGATATCTGTAAAATAATACTGGATAAAAACCTTAAAATTACCTGGGTAGCTATATCCCGTGTAAACTGTATTAATGAAGAAATTTTACTATGGATGAGGAAAGCCGGCTGCCAACAGATCAGTTACGGAGTTGAAAGCGGCTCTGAATCAATCCGGGATTTTTTAAACAAAGATATAGCAACTGAAGATATAAAAAAGACCTTCGCGCTGACTAAAAGTTACGGCATTCTGCCCAGAGCTTATTTTATTTATGGATCACCAGGGGAGAGCTGGGAGACTATTCAGGAAAGCATTGACCTAATGCATGAGATTAAGCCGCTGGACATGGTGTCTTACATTCTAGATATCTATCCAGGGACCACCCTTTACGACAAATATATAAAAAACAGTAAAAGCAATGATGATATCTGGCTAAAAAAAATAGAAGATATCATGTATTTTGAAACTGACCCTGAATTATCTGCAGAATTGGTAATGGCGTTCGGAGAAAAATTACGAACCACTTTTTATGAAAACCTTCATCACTATGCTACATCTTTTGAATTAATAGACAATGAAGAGCTTTATAAATTGCACTCTGATTTCTGCTCCCGACTCGGAATGACCTTCAGCCATGGTGACTGGTCCAATAATGAAATAATAAAGGAAAAAGATGAAACAGCAGCAAAACTTTTTCAAAAGGCCCTTGTTTACCATCCCAATCACACAGCATATCTTGGTTTAGGCATCATTTATCAAAAAAAATGTGACTTCTCCGGTTCCATAGATATCCTATCCGAAGGAATTAAACATTTTCCTCACAGCGAACAGCTGCATATATGCATGGCCATAAGTTTTATGAATTTAGACGATTTTAAACGTGCCCTTTCATGTCTAGAAAAATTCAAGGCATCTAAAGAATCCCGCCCATATATCAATATGTGCCGCAAAAAACTTGAATCCCTCGGAATCTGACAAAAAGGCTATGACTCTCGGCGTAAAGGCATTTATCAGGAAGCCATTCACCAGGAGGGAATTGGCAGAAACCATAAGAAAAGTATTAGATGAAGCAATCTGATTTCCTCATATTTTTCATGAACGAAATTATTACAACAATATCATTTTGGGTGTGGAATAAACCACATTGATAGAATATGCCAATTCGATTAATCGCCAAAGAATTATATCGTCTCCAAAGGGAAGTGGAACGCCTTGAAAAGGAACTTGAATCACACAAGTCTTCCCCGCTGAAGGAACAACAGGAAATTAAAGAACGGTTACGAGTAACTCAAGCGGAATGGCAAAAAGTAAGAAATATATTGGACGGAGAAAAATCACCCTCTCCGTTTCGTCAACCTCTTTCCTCTTTCAAACCTAAAGAATAAAATTTGCTATTTTACTCTTCCGCCTCTTCTTCAGGAACCCGGCCTTCCAAAAGGTCTTCCCCTTCAAGATAACGCCTGATTGACTCGGCTGCCACCTTTCCCTGATACACGGCTTTTGCTGCAGTCTGAGGACCAAGTACCGCATCCCCACCCGCGAATATCCATGGGACAGAGGTTTGCAGGGTGACTTCATCTGTTTCAAAAGTCCCCCAGCGGGTTAACTTGAAATCTATTCCTTTGTCCGCAATATGTTCAACATCCTGACTGATCGCCGGGATTATTGAGTCTGCCTCAATCATGAAGTTTGATCCTTTTATTTCAATAGGCCGGCAGCGTCCTGATGCGTCACATTCGCCAAGCTCCATGCGTATACATTCAATTTTTGTAAGTTTGCCATTCTCACCATGAATTTTAACCGGAGCAGCTAAAAATTCGATTTTGACACCTTCCTCCTCAAGGTGATGTATTTCTGCAGCTGCAGCCGGCATCTCTTCTTTTGAACGACGATAGAGAATGAAAACCTTATCAGAACCGGTACGGAGTGCTGTTCGGGCAACATCGATTGCCACATTGCCGCCACCCACAACTACGACATTACGACCGATATCCATTTTTTCACCAAGATTCGTTTTACGCAAATAATCAACCCCGTGGTGAACTCCGGCAAGGTCTTCACCTTCAACGCCAAGCTTTCGGCTGGCATGGGCACCGATTCCAACAAAAACCGCCTCATACCCTTCCTCTTTCAGCTGTTCGATTGTTTTATCCTTGCCAATGGTTACATTATTAACTATTTCGACCCCGCAATTCTTTAAGGCCTCAAATTCAGCATTGATAATGTCTCTTGGCAGTCTATAAGCTGGAATGCCAACAATCAACATGCCACCAAATACTGAAAGACTTTCAAATATAGTACAGGTATAACCTTCATGAGCCAGATAAAAGGCAACTGTCATACCGGCTGGACCTGACCCTACAATGGCTACTTTTCTGTTCTTCGGCAATGCACATTCTTGTAAGAGATTTTTCTTATTGGCAACCATCCAGTCAACCAGATACCTTTCCAACATTCCAATTGCCACTGGCTCACCTTTCTTGCCGCGCACACAGTTCCCTTCACATTGGAATTCATGGGGACAAACCCGGGAACAGACCGCAGGCAAAGAACTGGTTTCCCGGACTACCCAATAGGCTTCTTCGGTTTTACCCTCCCGCAGAAGACCGATAAATTTAGGAATATCATTATGAATAGGGCAACCTTTATCTTTGCAGGTAGGTTTTTTACACTGTAAACAACGGTTCGCCTCTTTTATGGCGGTTTCTTCATCATAACCAAACACAACCTCATCAAAATTCGAAATCCTCTCAGAAGCTGGAATTTCCCTGGAGTATTGTCTGGGTATTGCCATTCGTTCTTTTGGTTTCATTTCTGCCTCCTGCACTTGCATTAACAGCCTGTAACCAAACAGGCTCGATTAGCATTATCAACAAAGTAAACTATGCATTTATATATTTATCGTAACAACAACCATGTTTCCAGCTGTTGAATACCTTCAATTTATCTGCCACGAAGAGCTTTATTTAATAACGGGAAGGAAGTGCCGATGTCAATCTGAAAATTGTGCTATGACCAAAATCAAACTGCCATAGACGGGCAAAAGTAGAAAGGGTATGATGATTGTGGAACACACACACATAAAGCACACAAGCAGTACACGCAAAAAAGGGCCGTCTTCACAGACGGCCCTTAAAACAAACATGTAACTAACCGAGTTATTTATGTTTTTCAGCCAATTTCAATCTGGCCATAGCTCTCTGTAAGGCTGCATCAGCTCGTGCACGGTCAATTTTTTCCTGCTTTTGCGCAGCTTCAGCAATTCTTTTTTCTGCTCTTTCCTTTGCCAGCAAGGCACGTTCAACATCTATTTCATGTCCCCTTTCAGCACTTTCCACCAAGAAAGTCAAGACATTCGAGGACACCTCACAAAATCCGCCGCTGACCATTAACTCAATAACTTCACTACCTTTTTTGTAAGTTAATGTTCCTGTTTTAATCGTACTTAAAAAAGGTGCATGATTGGCAAGCACTCCAAATTCTCCGGCAAAACCGGGAGCTGTAACTATATCTACATCCTCACTCACTGTTGCGCCGCTTGGAGTAACCACTTCTAGTTTTATTTGTTCAGCCATTTAAGTTCCTCGAAATACTTCGCTGTTCAGAAAAAGGCATCTTACGATAAAAACTGCCATCCGTACGTTTATGCGGCCGCCGCTTGTTTTTGTGCCTTCTCAACGGCTTCTTCGATACCGCCAACCATATAAAATGCTGCCTCAGGTAAATCATCATGCTTGCCGTCAAGAATTTCTTTAAAACCGCGAACCGTATCGGCTACCTTGACAAATTTTCCGTCCATACCGGTGAATACTTCGGCCACGGTGAAAGGCTGCGAAAGGAATCTCTGAATCTTTCTGGCTCGCGTAACAGTAACCTGATCTTCTTCGGAAAGTTCATCCATACCGAGAATGGCGATGATATCCTGCAGATCCTTATATTTCTGCAGTGTTACCTGCACACCACGAGAAACTGAATAATGCTCTTCACCAAGGACATGGGGATCGAGAATTCTTGATGTAGAGTCAAGCGGATCCACCGCGGGATAGATTCCGAGCTCGGCGATCTGTCGTGAAAGAACAACCGTACCGTCAAGATGCGCGAAAGTGGTTGCCGGCGCTGGATCAGTCAAGTCATCAGCAGGCACATACACACACTGAACAGCAG